>CAZEWY010000313.1:0-1593 GCA_964515945.1 uncultured Cellvibrionaceae bacterium | reverse complement strand
GAAGCGGCGCGACAGCGCGCGATCCTTGTCGAAGATGCCGCGATACTCCTGGAAGGTGGTGGAGCCGATGCAGCGCAGGTCACCGCTGGTCAGCAGCGGCTTGAGCAGGTTTGAGGCGTCCATAACACCGCCGGAAGCCGCACCCGCACCGATAATGGTGTGTATTTCGTCAATGAAGAGAATGGCGTTGTGGCGTTTCTTCAGTTCCGCCAACAGCCCTTTGAAACGCTTTTCAAAATCCCCCCGGTACTTGGTACCCGCCAGGAGCGAGCCCAGATCCAGGGAGTAGACGACACTGCCTTCAAGCACTTCCGGCACGTCTTCGTCGACAATCTTCTTGGCCAGGCCTTCGGCAATGGCTGTTTTACCCACGCCGCTTTCGCCGACCAGCAAGGGGTTGTTCTTGCGGCGACGGGCCAGAATCTGCACCACCCGCTCCACTTCGAGATCGCGCCCGACCAGCGGATCTATGCGGCCCTGGCGGGCCTGCTCGTTCAGGTTGGTGGCGAATGAATCCAGCGGGTTCTGGGAAGGCCCTTCGCTGCCCATGCCCTCTTCATCGGTCTGGTCTTGTCCCGGCTCTATATGGTGATCCGAAGAGCCCGAAACCTTGGAGATGCCGTGGGTAATGAAGTTGACGATATCGATACGCGCAACACTCTGTTGCTTCAGGTAGTAGACCGCCTGACTCTCCTGTTCACTGAACAGGGCCACCAGGACATTGGCGCCCGTCACTTCGGTTTTACCCGATGACTGCACGTGGAAGACAGCCCGCTGCAACACGCGCTGGAACCCCAGTGTGGGCTGGGTTTCGCGCTCCTGATCATTCTCTGGAATCAGCGGCGTCGTGGAATCGACAAATTCGGACAGATCCTGCTTGAGGATCAACAGATCGGCACCGCAGGCTCGCAGAACCGTTGCCGCCGATTCGTTATCAATAAGTGCCAGCAGCAAATGTTCCACGGTCATGAACTCGTGACGTTTGGAGCGCGCACCCTTGAAAGCCAGGTTTAATGTAACTTCTAACTCTTTGCTCAACATCGCCTTCTACACCTGCTTGCTGCCAATTTAAGAATCATCCCCCTCCGATGCTTCAATTTCGCACAGTAAGGGATGCTCGTTATCTCTCGCGTGTTGGTTAACCTGCGCCGCTTTGGTCTCCGCGATATCCTTGGTGAAGATACCGCAGACGGCTTTCCCGGCGGTATGAACAGTGAGCATTACGCGCGTTGCCTGTTCCCTGTTCATATAAAAAAATTGCTCCAAAGTTTCGACTACAAATTCCATTGGTGTGTAGTCGTCATTCAACATCAAAACCTTGTACAGCGATGGTCGCTTGAGGCGGGGCTTGGCCTCCTGGACAGCAACCCCCCCTTCACCGGCGTCCGAATCGCCGTCTTTACTTAATCTTAGCCGAAGTTTTTCTAAATTACCCATGGGATTCCAGAACTCTTGTCACAGTTATCAGGACGCTTAAACCGGCGCCTCCCGCGGTGGAATTTTACCGTATCGCCCTAACCGCAGACAGCACTTTGGTCAAAAACCATCCAAAAACTTGACATTACCCCTTCGGTTGGTTACAAATTGCCCCAT
>CAZEWY010000312.1:0-1706 GCA_964515945.1 uncultured Cellvibrionaceae bacterium | reverse complement strand
CAGGCGCTAACATTGTAGGTTGTGCCGGCGTTAATCATGCTGGTGATATCGTAGACGGCAAACTGGTTTGTTCCGGAACGGCCGGAAGCCAGCAGGCTTTGACTACCTGCATAAAAGTCCGCAGCGCTGATTTCGACTGTTCCGTCTGCATCCCATGAACTCCATCCCGTCGCTGCGGCCCCTTCAAACCCACCATCAACAACCAAATTCACTGTCGACTCCGGCGCAGGCTTGCCAAACCGAATGCTATCGATATTGGCGACACCTGTCTCACCTTCGTGGAACTGGAAGTAGACGTCCTGAGTGTCGGTACGAGCTAGAAACGCCAGCTCAATGGTATTGTTGCTGCCCCAACTGCCGGTGGGAATCAGGTCAATGTCATAGATGGGTTCGCTTTCCAGGCTGCCCAGGTGGACAGTGACTCGGGCCGGGTCTTCATTGCCTTTGGCGTAGGTTAACCAGAAGGTATCCCATTGCGACTGGAATTCCACATCGTAAAAAGCAATCCATTCACCATCGTCGGCATAGGCGGTAGTGCTTCCCAAGGCCAGCACACCTTCAGTTTCGTCAAACAGTTCGGCTTCAAGCGTTACACCGTATTCATCGCCCTGCCACCCCTGAGGTATATACTCGGGCACATACTGATCGCAGTCAGCCCCGCTATCAAGGTAACATTGCAGCCATTCCAACGCCGGCCGTTCGGTGTCGTCAGCGCGCAGCAAGTAAGCGTTCTCGCGCCAGACGCTGCCTTCGCGATGTCCCCAGTGAGTCACCCCGGCAACCCGCGGATGCTCCCAGAATACGCTAAACAGATCGCGGAACTGGTTGGCGTGCCGGGCGTCATTTTCAAGGTTCAGGTCGAACTCGGAAACGTAAATGGGCAAACCGGTTTCAGCGAGGGTGTCCAGATTTGCCTTGACGATTTCCGCATCGGAGCGCTCCAGAAAGTGCGCCTGCACACCGATTGCATCAATCAGACCGCGCTCTTGAAGCGGCTCGATAACTTCCAGATAGCTTTGAACGAATTGATCCAGGTGGAGGATCTGATAATCGTTGAGAATGAGCTCCGCTTCCGGAAAATGCTCACGAGCCATTTCAAATGCGGCGATCACCCAATCCCAACCGGTTTCGCCGTCACCGCCCAGGGCTTCTTTATAACCCGCCGGGGCGTGAAGCGGTTCGTTAACAACTTCGACCATGGTCAAATCCGGATAACGCGCGGCAACTTCGGTCATCCACTCGTCAACTTCCGCCAGCTGTTCCTCGGGTGTTAATGCCGCCAACCACTCCGGTTGCTGTTGACCCCATACCAGAACATGAAATTTAAACGGTATGCCTTCGGTTTGCGCATACTCATAGGCTGTGTCCAGATCCGTCCAAACCATCACATCACGTTCGGACTCGACGCTGCCCCACTTGCCGGCATTCTCGGGTGTTATTTGATTGAAATATAGGGAAATGTGGTCGTAATCGCCCTCATCGCCAGGGGCAGTGCCGAGGAATTTGTCTTCGATGACCTCCAGATCATCGCCATCATTTCCGTCATCGCCAGGCGGGGCGGGTTGTTCATCCGGCGGTGTATGGGAAGGGTCATCACCTGAATTACAACCCGCAAGAGAGAAGCCCATTAGCAGGGCGAGCGCACCAACGCTTAGCAGGCTGTTGAAATAGGCACAGGGTTTCCCGCTTGATTCCAGAAATTCATA
>CAZEWY010000311.1:0-1731 GCA_964515945.1 uncultured Cellvibrionaceae bacterium | reverse complement strand
ATTCATTTGCGGTCCAATGTCGTACGTTCCTTGAGGAATGGGTCCAACATTTTCAATGCTTTGCATGGCTGGGTTATTGACACCGTCACCATGTCCTGCATAACCATCAGTGGCAATCTGCGTAGCATTTCCGTTCCCATCCACATGGGTTAATTGACCCGTAGACTGCGAATACACCCAATCCAGTCCATTTGTGTCAAAGCGGTTAATGGGATCATTCGCCGTGTATCCGTACAGATTTATGCCGCCATAAAACTTTATTGGATCTTTTGTCGTCCATCTCCCGGTCTCCGGATCATAATCCCTCGCTCCAAACCTCACGAGGCCAGTGTGCTGATCATAAATACCACCCGCAAAACCAAACGGCTGAAAGCCTGGGTTGGAGTCGTAAAGGATATTGCCCCAAACATCGTATTCAATTTCTTGAACGACTTCGCCTGAGGCTGTGTTTACCACTAATCGAGGGCTGCCCAACTGATCGCTGATGATGCGGTAGGTGACATCATCTTTGATCATGTAATCCGGTACGTTGGCTTTGCTGCCGTAGACGAAGCGGGCGGTGATGGCACCACTGGCGTCCAGTTCGGCTATGGGATTGAGCTGATCAGCGTACAGGAACCCCTGTACCAGTTGGCCGTTGATCTTTTTGCCAATGCGGCGGTTTTGACCATCGATTACGTACTCGATATCGATGTCGCCCGGCATTGTCACTGAAATAAGGTTGCTGAACTCATCGTAGTTGTAGGTGGTTGTAACACCATTTTCGGTTTTATTTTGCAGTTCGCCATTGGCGGTATAGCTATAGCTGGCAGTGCCGTAGCTCAGCAACCGATCTTGTTCATCGTAACTGGCGATTAAACTGCCATTTTCATGGGTGCGATTGCCGTTGTCGTCGTATTGCCAGGTGGTCATGACGCCGTTGCGGGTAACGGAGGTTAGACGGCCCGCTTGGTCGTAGCCATAGACGTCATTCACCGAATGGCCATTCAGCAATTCGGTCTTGCTGGTAATACGTCCAACATCATCTCGAATGTAATCAAAATCGGCTAACGCAATATCCGCCACTGTCGCTTCATAACCTGTGATTTCACCAAAGCTGTTATAACTTCGGAGGGTTTGAATATCACCCAATGCCGTGCCAGTAATTAGCCCCTGCCTGGGTGAGCAGCCCATCGTCATCATAGTCGAAGCTGATGCAGTAGGTGGTGAGGCTGGTCAGGCGGCCACGGATGTCGTAATCATAAGTCAGAGGTGCGAGATTTCCCGTGACCCGGGACACAGGCCGGCCTAGGGCGTTGAGTACCAATGTGGCGCCACGACCCGTGGGGTTGGTGGTTTGCCAGGTGCGGGTGGCGGCATTATAGGTGGCTCTCGAAGTTCGGCCGTTGGTAGTAATGGTTTCTTCCAATGCCGTGTGGCTGAGCGGATCATTTTTATCCTCCAGAACCGCAGTGCGTTCCACTTCTGTGGTCGCGACCAAACTATTTGGGGTAATGATGGTGGTTGCTGAAATCATCGACTCCGCCATTTACACTATAAATAATTACGTCCCGATACGCCCCTTTTTTTCGATGACCCCATTGATTGCCGACAACTTGAGAGCAAATACACTTTTCGCTCTTTTTCTTAGGTGAATGGGCTTTACTTTATGAGGTACTATTTTTTCAGGAAAACCAATAATAGAAAACAAGACACAAGCAAAAGGAATACTGGCAAATAAATGGCATTCAA
>CAZEWY010000310.1:0-1755 GCA_964515945.1 uncultured Cellvibrionaceae bacterium | reverse complement strand
GATGCGTTTTTGCAGAACTTCCACGACCCGTGCCGGTACGCCATAAACCTCCGGCAGGCGGGCTTGTTGCAGATATTCATCAAGGGTTTTCACGGAACCCATGGCAAACATCGCCTGGTCCGTGAGTTTTCTTTGGGTGTGTACGTGTTGTTGATTGATCATACAGGCGACTCCTTCTGCCAAAAGCTCTAGGGATGCGGTATCCTCGGCCGAATATCCATGGCTGCGCGGTACAGAGCTTATGAAGCAGAGAACGCTCTCTTCACCGCTGGAGGCACGAACTTTAATGCCGAGGTAGGCGTTTACAACGAAGCTAGTATACGCAAACGAGCGCGCCAAAACACCTATCGCTTGCACCTTATCCATGGCACACGTCTCGTTTTTGACGAAAACTTCGGCGACAGGCGTCCCTTCTATTGACAAATGCTGCCCGACATAGAAATGTTCATCTACACCATTAGTGGCGATGACTTCACCCACCTGCTGCGACAGGCGGCGAATGACCAGGCCGCATTCGGCGGCAAACATATGACGCCCCGCCTCGAGGAAACGGGTAATGCCACAGACATCCCCGCCGAACGTGTGGGCACTGGCCAGTAAACGATAGAGGTAGGTTATGCGATCCAGAGGGTCGGCGAGAGATAATTCCTTCTGCTGAAGCATAGCGCCGTGGGAAGTGTCTTGTTCACATTGACCAGAAATCAACTTCAAATGAGTCACCATTGCACCATTGTCCTGTTGCAGGAATATGCCGCTAGCAAGCATATATAATTAAATATTATTAAACGCTTGAGAGGCCACGCTTTTTTATATTTATAAACTATTCGTTAAGGCTCCCGGCTTCTAGTCTTGATCGCGCCACCACGCTGATTCACACGCCAATAGTTGAAAAACGCCTAAGCCTGCACATTTAATTATCATGTTAACCAAAGCTCTCGGTGCTGGCTATTTTCCTTGAGCTTTGGTGATCCAGTGTAATGAATTGTTTATACAGGACCTACATCAGCAACTCGGGTCTCAGTTCGGGGCCTGAAGCAGGCGAATAACATCCTCGTGATGGGTTTTTGTTTTGAAGGAATCGAGAATGTGCCGCACATTGCCCTCGCGATCGATGATGAAGCTGATTCTCTTGATTCCCATGTACTCCCGGCCCATGAATTTTTTCAGCCCCCAGACGCCGTAGCGGTCCGCCACCGCGTGATCTTCATCGGATAGAAGATCGAAGTTGAGATTCTGTTTCTCGATGAATCTGCCCAGTCGGCTGACTGGATCCGGACTGATCCCCAAGACTACCGTATCCAGCTCGCGAAATTTGTCGAAGCTGTCACGAATACCGCAAGCCTGCGTCGTACAGCCGGGCGTCATGGCCTTCGGATAGAAATAAACAACCACCCGCTTATGTCCGGCGTAGTCAGACAGGGTCACCTGATCGCCGTTCTGATTCAGCAGGGTAAAACCGGGGGCCTTTTTGCCAATTTCGGGAAAACTCATTTGCGCTAACCTCACGGACTGTCGAAAAGCGCTATTGTGCCAGCCCAAACGCATGCCCGGTAGGGCGGAATTCCGCGCAGGGACAACTGGCAACATTAAAATTGTGAGTTTAGGGAGAAATGAGTCAGGGCAGCGCGTACGGGAATGACACGCGTAGGAAAGCTATTAGGAGCTAAAGGGAAAGACAAAAAGGACAGGGCCAGCCAGTCGTGGCTGGCCCTCTTGGATCAGGCTGGCAGCAGAGACTTTACCGCATCCCGCTCT
>CAZEWY010000309.1:0-1907 GCA_964515945.1 uncultured Cellvibrionaceae bacterium | reverse complement strand
AAAGGGAAAAGGGAAAAGGGAAAAGGGAAAAGGGAAAAGGGAAAAGATTCGTGCCACTCGAAGCCTTTTCAATCTTCGATAGTCACGAAGGAGCGCAGCTTTTCCGTAGGAAGGCGTTGCGCGAGGGCATGGATGCCCAAGGGCGGCCTTTTCCAATCTACGCAGGGGCAGTTTCTTTTCCCTTTTCCCTTTCCCCATAATTTTACCGATTGAGGAAGGCCCAATGACTGACGAAAAACGCCGTTACTCCAGCCAGATTGTGGATGGCATCACCAAGGCTCCGGCGCGCGCCATGCTGCGCGCAGTCGGCTTTACCGATGAAGATTTCAAAAAACCGCAGGTGGGTATCGCCTCCACCTGGAGTATGCTGACGCCCTGTAATATGCACATCAACAAGCTGGCGGAAGAGGCGGGGCGCGGCGCGGATGCCGCCGGTGGCAAGAGCGTGATCTTCAATACCATCACCGTGTCCGACGGGATTGCCAACGGCACCGAAGGCATGAAGTATTCCCTGGTTTCCCGGGAGGTCATTGCCGACTCCATTGAAACGGCGGCCGGTTGTGAAGGCTTCGATGGCCTGGTGGCTATCGGTGGCTGCGACAAGAATCTGCCCGGCTGCGTCATGGGGCTCGCCCGCCTGAACCGGCCCTCGGTCTTTGTCTACGGCGGCAGCATCAAGCCGGGCAAGGGACACACGGACATCATCTCCGTATTCGAAGCCGTGGGTGCCTACGCCAAGGGCGACATGTCGCTGATCGACGTCAAGCAGGTGGAGGAGGTGGCTATTCCTGGCCCTGGCTCCTGCGGCGGTATGTACACCGCCAACACCATGGCATCCGCCGTCGAAGCTCTGGGCATGAGCCTGCCGGGCAGCTCCGCGCAGAACGCGGAATCCGACGACAAGACTGAAGACTGTCGGGCCGCCGGCGCGGCGGTTTTGAATCTGCTGGAAAAGAACATCCGCCCCCGGGACATCATGACCCGGCAGGCTTTCGAAAATGCCATCACCGTCGTCATTGCCCTGGGCGGCTCCACCAACGCCGTTCTGCACCTTATTGCCATGGCGCACACGGTGGATGTTCCCCTGGAACTGGACGACTTCACCCGTATCGGCAAAAAAGTGCCGGTACTGGCGGATGTGCGGCCGAGTGGCCGCTTCATGATGTCGGAACTGGTGGCGATTGGCGGCATTCAGCCGTTGATGAAGACGCTGCTCAAGGCTGGCCTCCTGCACGGAGACTGTCTGACGGTCACCGGCAAGACCCTGGCGGAAAACCTGGCGGAGGTTAAGTCCTATCCCAAGGACCAGGAAATCGTGCGGGCGCTGGACAATCCCATCAAGGCCAGCAGCCATCTGCGCATCCTCTACGGCAACCTGGCGCCCACCGGGGCCGTCGCCAAAATTACCGGAAAGGAAGGCACCCACTTCACCGGCACTGCCCGCGTCTTCCATTCGGAAGAAGAAGCCCAGGCGCGCATTCTCGACGGTACCGTGGTTGCCGGCGACGTTTTGGTTATCCGCTATGAAGGTCCCAAGGGTGGTCCCGGCATGCGCGAAATGCTGCACCCCACATCCGCTATTATGGGCAAGGGGCTTGGCGGTTCGGTGGCGCTGATTACCGACGGTCGTTTTTCCGGCGGCAGCCATGGTTTCCTGGTGGGTCACATCACGCCGGAAGCGGCTGAAGGCGGCCCCATCGCTCTGGTGGAGGACGGTGACAAAATCACCATCGATGCGGAAGCCGACATCATCTCCGTACTTCTCTCCGACGAAGAACTCCGCCATCGCCGCGCCCAATGGCAGCCACCCACCCCGAGATACAAGCGTGGTGTCCTCGCCAAATACGCCCGAACCGTGTCGTCCGCCTCGGAAGGCGCGGTCACGGATAAGGTTTAAACAGCCGGGA
>CAZEWY010000308.1:0-1958 GCA_964515945.1 uncultured Cellvibrionaceae bacterium | reverse complement strand
GAACGTCCGCATGAACCAGGACGCCAGTGGTTGGTACTACGATATTGTGGGGCTCAATGCAGGTGACAGTATCAACGTGTCCTTCACGATCATCACCGGCGGTGTCGGTCAAAGCACGGATTGGCAGACACATAACTTCACGGGTACAGGTGGTTCCAGCTCCAGTAGTTCGAGCTCCAGCAGTTCGAGTTCGAGCAGTTCAAGTTCAGGCGGTTCCACTGGTCCCGTTCAGTTGTTCCAGCACTGCCCTTATACTGGATGGGGAGCCGGCTTCGACGTAGGATCCTATACACTGGCTGATATCCAGGCGCGAGGAGGCATCAATGATGACGCTTCATCAATCCGCATCCCCTCTGGGTACAAGGTGACTCTGTACGAGCATGACAATTTTGGTGGAATTGCCCACGTGCTGACCGCGGACAGCAGTTGCCTCACGGAATTCAGCTTCAACGATAAGGTTTCGTCCATGAAGGTCGAGTATCAAAGCTTTGATCTGCGTGTCGAGGCTGAGGGTTACTCTGCCATGTCTGGAGTACAGACTGAGCAGACTGCGGATCCTGAGGGTGGAAACCTGAACGTTGGCTGGATAGATGCGGGTGACTGGATGGCTTATTCCAGCATTACGATTCCTGACGCGGGTACCTATCTGATTGAATACCGCGTTGCCAGCCCCAACGGGTCGGTGCTGTCATTGGATATGAATGCCGGTGCAACCCAGCTCGGTCAAGTGACCATCCCGGCAACGGGCGGTTGGCAGAACTGGACGACGGTATCCCATACCGTAAGCCTGCCCGCAGGTACCAATGACTTTGGGGTTTTTGCACCTCAAGGTGGCTGGAATTTCAACTGGTGGCGAATTACTCGTCAATAAATCTGGCATTGATCAAAAAACACCCCATTTAATCATGGGGTGTTTTTTTATGTCGGCTTGGGCTAGGCAACTTTCAGTTTATTTACTATAGTTTCCGTAATAAAGATAAACGGAGTCTCAGATGGCGATGACACACGTGGGCAGCGGTCTCTTGTGCTGGATGTGTCTGACAATAATGACGGCAGAAGCCGCCACGACTCATCTATCGGCAGCGCCGGTGGTCAATTTCTGGAATGGCAACAAGACAAGCGCCCGTCAGGACTATGAGAGAGAAGTTCTGACCGCCGTTATGGATGCAACCATGGCGGGCCACGGTAAGTGGCAACTCAAAGAAGATTTGACAGACTACCCCAAAGCATCGGACGAGGAGGCCGTATTCCGTAAAGGCTATGATCTGTTCGTCACTGTCGCCGGCAACCCCAAACTGGCAAATGAAGAAAAGCTGATAGTCCCCATACCCTTGATGAAAGGGCTATTGGGCTATCGTCTATTGATTATCAACAGCCAGGATCAGCAAAAATTCTCCGCTATTGATTCCGCCGAACAACTCCAGGCTCTGCGACTGGGTATTCCGGAATCATGGGCCGATGCGGCGCTGTTTCGTCACAATGGTTATCAGGTCGTCGAACGCGGCAGTTTTGATGACCTGTTTACACGTCTGGCGGCCGGAGAGTTCGATTACGTCGCCTTCGGGGCCAATGAAGTAGAGGGTGTCTTTGCCAATCGGGCCAAACCCCATGGCAATTTCATTATTGAATCTTCGCTTCTGCTTTATTACCCCTTTCCTTTGGTTTTTTACGTGAATCCGGACCGACCACGACTGGCGGCCAGGGTCCGTGAGGGTATGCTCGCTATTCAGGCAAATGGCAAACTCGACGCCATCTTTACGCGATACTATGGCAATAATGTTGAGAAACTGGGATTGCAAGATCGCCAATTAATGACTCTGGATAACCCAATCCTGCCGCCAGAGTTTACACAAACGGGACCTGTATTGCTGCGCGCACCGGATTTGTCTCGTGGGAAGTAAAGTCGGCAAGTCAGATCCGCGTCAGACTTTAGCCCTAAAAGATGGGATTTTTGGCGC
>CAZEWY010000307.1:0-1979 GCA_964515945.1 uncultured Cellvibrionaceae bacterium | reverse complement strand
CCATCGTCAGCATGTGGGCCCTGCGCGCCGCCTATGCATGCGGCGCGCCTCCTGGCTGGCTGGTGAAGTTCTACTACCCAAGTTCCGCGGACGCGTAGGTTAATCACCGCCGCCACCGCCGTTTTTGACCTATGCTTAAACCATTAATAAGCCAGAGAAAATGGCGGAGGCAGGTCGATGGCTGGAGTTTTGGATAGCGTCAATCAGCGCACCCAGTTGGTGGGCCAGAACAGGCTCGAACTGCTGCTGTTCAGCCTTGGGGACGGTCAAATCTATGGCATCAATGTCTTCAAGGTGAAAGAGGTCATTGCCTGCCCTCCACTGATCCGAATCCCCAAGTGCCATCCCATAGTCAAAGGCGTCGCCAACATTCGCGGCAGCACCATCGCCATCATGGATCTGAGCCAGGCCACAGGCGGGCCACAGCTGAATGATCTGGCGAGCTGCTTCGTCATCATCTCTGAATACAATGGCTCCAGTCAGGGCTTTCTGGTCAGCTCCGTGGACCGGATTGTCAACATGGATTGGGCGGATATCCATCCGCCGCCCGGGGAAGCGGGCCGAGAGACATTTCTGACCGCCGTCACGCAAGTGGAAGGCCAGCTCGTGGAAGTGATTGATGTGGAAAAAGTATTGGCTGAGGTATCGCCTCCCGTGGAAACCGTGAGCGATGTCATTATTGCGGATTCCAGATCCGTCGCCGCCGCGGACAGATCAGTGTTGATCGTCGATGACTCCCTGATAGCGCGCAAACAGATCCAGAAAGTTGTCCATAGTCTTGGAATTCGCAGTGTCCTCGCCCAGGACGGCCGCGAGGCACTCAGCCTGTTGGAGGAGATGGTTGCCGCCGGTAAGGATCCTGGCGCGGAGTTGCTGATGATTATTTCTGACATAGAAATGCCTAAAATGGACGGCTACACCTTTACGGCGGCGGTGCGCGCCAATTCGGCAATGGAACATATTCACATCATCCTGCACACCTCCTTGAGCGGTGTCTTCAACGAAGCCATGGTGAAGAAAGTTGGCGCCAACGATTTTTTGGCCAAATTCAATCCTGACGAATTGGCCAGGCGGATCAATGGGCGGGTTCGTGCCGTGACCAGCGACGAATGAACCTTGATGAATGGCCAAATCACAAGAATTTTACATGACAGCTCCTGGAATCAACGAGACAAAGCACGAATTCAGCCCGCTTGAGTTCCAGCGTTTTCGCGACTTTTTGCAGAAGGCCTGCGGCATAGATCTCAGCCGTGGCAAACAATATCTGGTCGCTACCCGCATGCGTCCAATTCTGAGGGAAAACGGGCTCGACAATTTGACCGGGCTTCTGGAGCGTATGGAGCAGGGCTCTGATCGTCGCCTGCGTCAGCAGGTTATTGACGCGATGACCACCAACGAGACCTTCTGGTTTCGCGATATTTATCCATTTGACTTCATGGCGGAGTCTTTGCTGTCGTCATTGCAGACGCGCGAGGGGAATAGGCCTGTGCGTATCTGGTCCGCCGCATGCTCATCGGGTCAGGAACCATACTCCATTAGTATTCTGGTGGAAGAGGCAATCCGCAGCGGATGGGGAAGATTCAATCGGCCTGTTGAAATCATGGCAACCGACGTCTCGAACAAGGTTCTCGCCCAGGCACGTACCGGTCAATATGACCGGCTTTCGCTGGCCAGGGGATTATCCGAAGATCGGCTGCTGAAGTTTTTTCAGCCGGTCGGTGGGGATCGCTGGCAGGTGAACTTGCCGGTCAGATCCCGCGTCGATTTCAAACCTCTTAATTTGCAGGATACCTACTTCTTCCTCGGCAAGTTCGATATTGTGTTTTGCCGCAATGTGTTGATCTATTTCTCGGCGCCCCTGAAACGTGAAATTCTGCGCAAAATCCACGGTGTCATGGCTCCCGGAGGGCATCTCTTTCTGGGTTCTTCCGAAAGCCTTGGGGACGCCAGCGAACTATTCGACGTGGTCCATTGCAATC
>CAZEWY010000306.1:0-1986 GCA_964515945.1 uncultured Cellvibrionaceae bacterium | reverse complement strand
ATTCGCCATGGGCGATTCCCCGAAGGTTTGCATAAATCCGATTTCGAGCCCGAGCATTTGGGCATAAAATTCGAAGGCCTCCCGGCAATTGCCATTGAATATCAGGTAGGGGTTGATTTTCATAAGTTAATCTCCTGTTGGATGGATCAGGGTTCTCCAAGTTAGTCGAACATCAACGGGCATATTCGACAACGACCGGAAAAAAATTCTATCCTTGACAGTATCAAACTCGGGCTTGACAGCGAAAGCCCGATTTGGAATGCGGACCTCGGAAAATAATAAGGACCCGGCCATGAAACCAAAATCCCTTATTGCCGCCTGTCTGATAGTCCCCACGGCGGTTACAGCCCTTGCACTCTACCTCTACGCCAATCAGGCCAAGCTCGATATTGGTCATTACGGATTTTTCCGCATCATCGATCAGCAGATGGTGGTCCAGTTCGATCAACACCTGGTGTGGCTGGATCAGTATGGCCGGGAACAGCGGGCCTTAGACTTGCAGACCTTGAATATCAAGGCGCGAGGTGACTACGGCTTTTTCAGCAATGGTGATTTGCTGGTTTACCACAGTACTCGGGAGCCGGGCCTGATGGAGAGTCTTGCGACCTTCATGCGTTTGCAAAAGCGGGACTACCGCGCCACCCGCGGCGGGGACGGGTTCTATCGGTGCGACTTGCGGAGGCGGGAATGCGCGAGCTTTGCGCCACAGCTGCCTGCGCTGGATCGCAGCTTTCGATTCGTCATAGACCGCGATACGGACACCGTTTACCTCTCCGATATCCCCGCCTTCCGACTCTACAAAATCGACAACGTCGGCAATACGGTGGCTACCAGCGACACCGAAACCTTCCGGTTTCCGAATCAGCTACTGCTGAAGGACGGTGATCTGTGGGTGGCGGATACCAATCGCCACAGAATCGCCGCTGTCGACACGGCCAATGACAGTTTTGCCGAGGTGCGGGAGGAGTTTACCGTCGACCTCGGTGATGAATATCGCTGGCCCCACCAGTTAACCGCTGGCGCGGAGGGATGGTGGATCATAGTGGGAGACAACAGCATGGCGAACGGCCATGTCGTACATTTCAGTCGCGACGGCAAACATGAAAAAAATCTTGATCTACAGGAAATTCGCGACCCCGCGGCCCTGAAATACTGGCAGGGAGCCCTATGGGTCGCTGATTTTTCCCGGCCACTGTTGCAGGCCTACAGTGTCGACGGTGAACGCCTGCCGGCTGTGGCGTCCGACACCCTGGATGCGCTCACGGCGGAGAGCCAGACGGCCTTTAACAAATACCAGGCCCTGGGTTATCTGGGGATAGGCGGGCTGATACTGGTGCTGATTGGCGGCTTTGCCGCTGCCTGGGTACTGGAACGGCAAGAGACCATCGATCATTTCAAAAGCCTTGGCGGCGGTGGCGTGAACGCCGTCGTTGCGCGTCCGGCCAGGGTCGTCAGCGAACATCAGATTTACTGGCTGACCAATAAAATGGCAAGAAGAAAACCCGCTGTTACAGGACTGCTTGTTGTCATGGCGGTGATGCTTGTCGCCGGTTTGGGAATGGCGTTAAACCAGCAGGAGGAGGTTTCGCCGGGGCTGGCCCAGCTGGGTTGGATGTCATTTATCTTTTTGCTGATCATAATGGCTTTCTTCTATTGGCTGGCCCACTGGGCGAGCCTGATCAAACTGGGCGTCATCGGCAACTCTCTGGTGCTGCAGAATGGTGACAGAAGGACCATCGCCCGCGCCGGCGAAATCACCTACACCGATACCCATCTAATGGCCGACAATATTATTATTAGCCTGGGCAATTACCGGCACAGTTTTTTTGATCGCAAGCAACTGCATGAGTACGTTTTTCCGCGGCTCAAGGACGCGAGAAAATGCGGGAAAATGGAGATGATCAGGCACCTATGGCATGCCCGGGATCCCCTGTTGATTGTAAGCCTCGTGCTGTTGGCAATGGTTGCCGCTATGTACATTGCCAT
>CAZEWY010000305.1:0-2028 GCA_964515945.1 uncultured Cellvibrionaceae bacterium | reverse complement strand
ACCTTCCGTTATCTCTTCCTCGATCCGACGGAAAATTCTTTTAACGTGGAAAACAATTTTGCCTTCATTCGAGAATGGTTCCCCGTTGAAAGCCACATAGACTTTATTGAGGTGGAATCGTTCCGGAATGAAGGATCGGGTAAATACCGTTTGGTGACTGGAAACAACCTCAAAGGATATAAGGGATAGGTCATGAATTCTGTTGTGGATGAAGTCAAGAGGGTCGACAAGCACGCATTACTTCGTGCTGATTTTGCGATGTTGTCCAGCGGAAACATTTACCTTGATAGCAGCTCTACCTCATTAAAACCTGTACAGGTAGCTCACGCCATCGGAAGGGTATACAACCATCACTGCAGTAATGTCGGGCGGTCCAATCATCAAATTGCAGAGCACATTACCTCGGAGTTTGAGAATGTAAGAACCCAGGTAGCGTTAATGCTGAATTGTTATGTCGATGAGGCCGCATTCAGTTTCAATTGCACCGATTCAATAAACACCGTGGCAAACTCACTGCATCTTACCAGTGAAGACCAAGTGATCATTTCAGAGTTGGAGCATCATTCCAACCTGCTTCCCTGGTTAAACCGTGCGAAGGTGAAGATCGTCAGAACCCTGGAGTCCGGTAGGATCGACCTGGACCATCTAGAGGAGTTGCTGAAAACAACGACACGACTGGTGTCGGTTACCCATGCTTCCAATGTGACAGGCAATGTCCAACCGGTAAAAGAAATATGCCGCCTGGCAAAGCAATACGGCGCTGTTTCATTAATTGACGGAGCCCAGGCAGTCGGACATTTTCCTGTGGACGTTAAAGACGTCGGTTGTGATTTCTATGCGTTTTCCGCGCACAAAATGTTGGGGCCTTCCGGTGTGGGGGTGCTTTATATGAGGCGGGATGTGCAAAGTCAGCTCGGATTCTCACGATATGGTGGCGGCATGGTCAACATGGTGACTTCAGATGCCATTAGCTACCTTACAGGCCCAGCCAAGTTTGAAGCCGGCACGCCAAATATCGAAGGAGTCATCGGCTTCGGCGCGGCACTTGATTACATTGCCAATGTCGGCGTTGACTATATCCAAAGGCATAACCGGTCGTTGTCGGATTACTTTATCAGCCACCAGAACGCTGACCGCAATATCATTTATCCCTTCCCCCTGGCACCTGACCGAATACCTATTTTTACCTTCCGGCCAAAGGGGAATATCGACATCAACTATATTTCGAGAATCATGTCCGATAGATACAAGATTGCTGTCAGCACTGGTTATCAGTGCAACCAGCTGCTATATCGCAAGAAAAACATCGACGGAGCGATCCGCATCTCGCTGCATGTATACAACAATCTCTCTGACATTGATGTGTTTTATCAGGCCATAGAAGAGTTGGAAATGTTTCTCGCGTGAAGAGTGATTGATATTGTGGCGCACGACTATAAGAATTCCGATAAGGTCGCTATCTTCTCGGTTGAAGACTGCAAGCAGTACTTCCATGAAAAGGTTTCCTCTCCTGAAAAAAAATTGCTCGGACTGGAATATGAGCTGATTCTGGTGGATAAACTCACCACATTGTTCGTACCGTACTTTGGCCAACGAGGGCTATCCAAAGTTCTGTCTGAGCTCGTGAAAAACGGTTACGAGAGGGTTATGGATGGCGGTTGCATCATGGGGCTAAAACGGGACCATACCTGCATATCCCTTGAGCCCGGTGGCCAATTGGAATTTTCAAGTTCACCCTGCCAGTCTGCCGTTGACATTTCACAGCAACTGACCCGATTTTTGTCAGAGCTGTATCCTATCTGCGAACGCCTGGGAATTGCGATTCTAATGACAGGCTACCGGCCGTTTGGCCGGGCTGACCTTGTAGAGACTATTCCGCGCTCGCGGTACGTGACGTTGATGCCACACCTGAAAAAATTCTCTGCATTCTCCAACGAGCAGAAGATGACTGCCTCGATACAGGTATCTCTAGACTATCACAGTCAGTCACATGCGGGTAAATCATTGCTACTCGCCTCAAAATGCCAG
>CAZEWY010000304.1:0-2036 GCA_964515945.1 uncultured Cellvibrionaceae bacterium | reverse complement strand
ACGCGCGGTAATTCCCAGGAGTCTGGAGAGTCGGGGCATCAACCATATTCTGGTGAAACTGGATGTTCTGATTGATGAACAGGGTCAGGTGACGCTTATTGATGTGGTACAAAATCCCTATCCCGAACTGGCCAGTGAAATCCAGAAGATCGTGCGCACCAGTCGCTTCAGTGCCCCGCGCAAGGGTGATGTGCCAGTGCGGGCGCGCTTTATCTGGCCGATTGAAATTTCACTTTAGGCTGTTTATACCCATTGGCCATTCATTAACCATTATCTATTAACCAGAGTTGCCAGCGATCCAGACTATGCGGATACCACATTTCACAAAATACCTTCTGCTTACCGGCCTTGTCCTTGTTGCATCTTTGTCACGTGCGGAAATTCATGTACAGATGGCGGACCCGGAATGGGAGTTCCTGCTGGATAACCGGCCATTAATGGAAACCGAGGCGCAGCTGCACGCGGGTGAGCGCGGTTTTGCGAAAAAAATACAGCCGATGCTGATGGAACAGGACTACGCCGGCGTCATGAACGCCTTCGCGGAAAGATCCATCGAGAATGACAGTGCCGCCTTGCGACAGCTGCGCGGCCAGGTGCTGTTGAGTCTGAAGAAATATGACGACGCCGAACGCGCATTACAAGCGGCCTTGCAGGCGATGCCGGACCTGGCACTCGCCCATCGGAGCCTGAGCATGGTGTACATGCTGAAGAAGGAATACGCCAAGGCGAGAACCCACCTGCAACGCAGTATCGAATTGGGTGTTGCCGATGCCCAGGTCTATGGTCAATTGGCCTTCGTCAACCTGCAAATGGGGCAGGGCGCAAGTGCGGTCGCCGGTTATCAACAGGCGCTTTTTCTGGATGCGGACAACCCGCAGTGGCAGCAGGGTTTGCTTTACGCACTCACCAATAGCGGTGCGCTCGATCAGGCCCAGGCTCTTGTCGAGGAAATGTTGCAAACCGATGGTGACAATGCCGGCCTCTGGCTGTTGCGCAGCCATATCGCCTTACAGCGCGACAAGCAGAAAGATGCCTTGAACAGCCTTGAAGTTGCCTTTTCCCTGGGTGAAAACACGCCGGAAAATTTCGCCATGGCTGCCCAGCTGCACTTGCAGCAAGGCAGCTCACAACGGGCTGTGGAGTTGCTGTCCAGCAACCTGGCGCGAATGGACGCCGGAAACCGGGAATCCCTGTTGGCCACGGTCGATCAGGTTATGGCCTGGCTGGCATTCCAGAAAAAATGGAAAGCGGTGTCGCAAATGCTTGCGGGTCTGGATGAGGTTGAAAGCGCTTCCATAACGCCCTTTTATCAAGCGAGATTCAAGGTGTATCGGGCACAACTGGCGCTGGAAAATGATGATGGCAAACAGGCGAAGCGCTGGTTGACGGAAGCGCTCAAGGCAGACCCCACTCATGGCGAGGCTCTGCTGGCATTGGGGGATCTTTACCGGCGGGACCATCAACCGGATCAGGCGCTCATGTATCTGGTCCGGGCTGAAGCCCTGCCTGAATTCAAGGAGCAGGCTCTGTTGAGTCGGGCTCAACTTGAAATCGACCGCAAGGCCTACCCCGAAGCTCTGCGCCTGTTGAGGCAGGTGGCGCGACTGAATCCTGGCCGTGGCGATATCACCGCCAATATTCGCTCGCTGGAAAATCTCGCCCGGAACCAGGAATACAGGAACCAAGGATAATCGTGGAGACTCTTGCGTGAAGAAGTATCTGGTTTATTTACATCGCTGGCTGGGTTTTCCCCTGGGGCTGTTGTTTATCGTTGTATTCGGCACGGGCTTGATTGCCGCCTTTGAGGAAATGCTCAGTCGCATGGACTTTGCGGATGAGGATTATCAGTATCGCGAAACCACGATTGCTCAGGATGCCGATGCGCTGGCCGTGATAACCGAGGGCAGGGACGGCATTCGGCAAATCATTATGCCGACGAAAAAAACGCCTTATTATCAGGTGGAGTTGCGCGGCGAAGCCCTCACCCGGATCTCCGCTGGACTTCCGTGCCTGTTAACGATGACCGTGGGGGAGAC
>CAZEWY010000303.1:0-2074 GCA_964515945.1 uncultured Cellvibrionaceae bacterium | reverse complement strand
CTGGCGGCAGCTTGGGTAAATTGCGACTTCTACTTACAGTTGGGGCTAGCCTGTCAATTGCAAGGTTCACGCCGATACAGTGCGGTTCTCCCTGCAAAAAAGGGCTCACAAGAGCCCTTTTCGTTTGTCAATCATCCGGTACCGCTTTGGCGGTGTCGGTATGTTCATATACCAAAAGTGGAGCAGACTCGCCTTTGATGACGGATTCGTCAACCACAACCTTGGCGACATTTTCCTCCGACGGCAGTCGGTACATGGTATCCAGGAGCACTGATTCCATGATTGAACGCAGTCCCCGCGCGCCGATTTTGCGTTCCATGGCTTTGGCCGCCACGGCTTCAAGTGCATCATCGCGGAAATCCACTTCCACGTTTTCCATTTCAAACAATTTACTGTATTGCTTGACCAGCGAATTCTTCGGCTCCTTGAGAATCATTACCAGCGCCGCCTTGTCCAGCTCTTCCAAGGTGGCGATGACCGGCAGACGGCCGACAAATTCTGGAATCAAACCATAGCGCACCAGGTCTTCCGGCTCCAGATCCTTCAGGGTTTGCCCAAAGTTCTTGCTGCGATCCTTGCTTTTAACCTCGGCACTGAATCCAATACCGCCTTTTTCCGAGCGATCGCGAATCACTTTATCCAGGCCGGCGAAGGCGCCGCCACAGATAAACAGAATGTTGCCGGTGTCGACCTGGAGGAATTCCTGCTGCGGATGCTTGCGGCCGCCCTGAGGCGGCACCGACGCAATGGTGCCTTCAATCAGCTTCAGCAGGGCCTGCTGCACACCTTCGCCGGACACGTCGCGCGTGATGGAAGGGTTGTCGGACTTGCGCGAAATTTTGTCAATTTCGTCGATGTATACAATGCCCTGCTGGGCCTTTTCCACGTCGTAATCGCATTTTTGCAACAGTTTCTGAATGATGTTTTCTACATCTTCACCCACGTAGCCGGCTTCGGTCAGTGTAGTTGCATCGGCGATAGTAAAAGGCACGTTCAACAGTCGGGCAAGAGTCTCGGCAAGCAGCGTTTTACCGCTACCGGTCGGTCCGACCAGAAGAATATTGCTCTTACCCAGCTCGACTTCGTCCTTGGATTTCTTTTGACCGCCGAAACGAAGTCGCTTGTAGTGATTGTAGACCGCCACCGCCAGGACTTTTTTAGCGTCCTGCTGGCCGATGACATAGTCATCCAGAGTGGCAGAAATTTCCTTCGGCGTCGGCAACTTTTCACCACTGCCATCGGTGGTACTTTCCTGGATTTCTTCCCGGATAATATCGTTGCACAGGTCCACGCATTCATCACAGATGAATACCGATGGCCCTGCTATTAGCTTGCGCACCTCATGCTGACTTTTGCCGCAAAAGGAACAGTAAAGCAACTTGCCATTATCGTCGCCGTCACCGTTATGATCGGTCATCAAACCTCTCCGCCGTAATCGTATTGTAGGCGCAAGAATCCTCAACTTCCGCGGTCGCTACCCGCCTGTGATTCTTACGCTTCTGAATTCTAACACGCTGCCTGACTAGCTCACCCTCAAACCGCGCCCCGATCCTGTTACTACTAACCATGTATAGAGTAACTATGTATAAGAGCAACTATAGCGCAACCTGAAGGCGACTCGGCACTTGTGCCGAAATCCATTCCGGAGTGACTGCGAATTAGATGCGCAGGCCGTGCTAATGTTCAAAAATTAATGACCTACCCTCTGCGCATGGGATGGGTCGGGGATCGCCTCGGAAGTCCAGGCTGAGCCCCTGAAATCAGCCCTCGATGGTCGCGCGACTGCTGATAACCTCGTCCACGAGACCATAGCTTTTGGACTCTTCAGCACTCATGAAACGGTCCCGCTCAGTGTCCCGCGCAACATCTTCAACCGACTGTCCGGTGTGGAAGGCCATAAGGCTGTTGAGCTTGGCGCGGATCTTCAGAATTTCTTCCGCGTGTATGCTGATATCCGAGGCCTGTCCCTGGGCACCGCCAGAGGGCTGGTGAATCATGGTACGGGCATTGGGTACGCAGTAACGCTTGCCCTTGGCTCCCGCTGCCAGCAGGAATGCGCCCATGCTGGCGGCCT
>CAZEWY010000302.1:0-2078 GCA_964515945.1 uncultured Cellvibrionaceae bacterium | reverse complement strand
AAAAATTGAGGGCACCAACATCACGCCCATCACAAATTGACGAATACTTCTGCCCCGACTGATCTTGGCGATAAACAGCCCGACAAAAGGCGCCCAGGCAATCGTCCAGCCGAAAATGAATAGCGTCCAGTTGCCAATCCAGTCACTGCGGGTGTAGGCCTGGAGGTTGAACGTGCGTTCGATAATATTGTTCAGGTAGCTGCCGGTATTCTGGAGAAAGGATTCCAGAATATGAATCGAGGGGCCGGCCAGAAAAACAAAAACCATGATGGATATGGCCAGCCCCATGTTGAGCATGGACAATCGCTTGATGCCCTTATCCAGCCCCGCGAACACGGACCAGGTGGCCAGTGCCGTTATCAAGACCACGGCGGTCACCTGAACAGTTGTATTTACGGGAATACCCGGCCAGAGATAATGCATGCCGGCATTGATCTGAATCACCGACAGACCCAGAGTGGTGGCGATACCGAACATGGTGCCGAGTATTGCGAACACGTCCACAGCATGACCCATGGGCCCGTGGATTTTTTCGCCAATCAAGGGATAAAGAGCGGAGCGCATGGACAGCGGCAGGCCGTGGCGGAAGGCAAAGTAGGCCAGCACCAGACCAACCAGGCCGTAAATCGCCCAGATATGAAAACCCCAGTGGAAAAACGCGATCTGCATGGCCTGTTTGGCGGCATCCACGGTTTCACCGGCTCCGGCGGGTGGGGAGGCATAATGCAGCACCGGCTCCGCCACGCCAAAAAACAGCAATGCAATACCGTATCCCGCCGAAAAGAGCATGGCAAACCAGGCGGGGAAGCTGTATTGCGGATCTGCATGGTCGGGTCCGAGCTTGATGTTGCCCCATTTGGAAAACGCGATGGCAACAATAAACATGAGAAAAAAGGCCACCGACAGCATATAAAACCAGCCGAAGGTCTGGGTGACATATGATAGCGTTGCCGTAAATACCGAGCCTGCCAGCTCGGGATTGCTGATTGTGCCAATAACCATTAGCAAAATAACGGCAACGGCCGGGATAAAGACGGGAACCAGGATTGTGGAAGCGGAATGGGGACTCGCGGTGCTCATAGACTCGTCCATTTTCTGGGTGGATTAACGCGGACGCATGTCACTACGCCAGCCGGACTTGTGTAGCCGATTATGAGGGTCGAAAAAAAAGACTGCAATATAGTGGCCCTGTCAGCACCCTTGGCGATAAAAAATATCATAGCGAAAATTTATCAAATTTGAATTGCCCCTCCGACCATCCACTTGTACAAAGCCTCTCATGAAAAATAATCCTCCGCGGCCGTTTCAAGCCACGTCGACTATATCCCTAATAAAAGGTCATTCCCCGTTGTTTAGTCATTCAATCATCGCGAAAACCCGGGCCTCCAGGCTACAAATCTTTTGCCTTGGCATTTTGTTGACGCCATCGAGCCATGGCGCTGAAACAGATTCCATCGAAGAGATGATCATTACGGGCGTGCGCACGCAGGACCCTCTCACCCTGACCACCGATCCCAAGTCCCCACGCCAGCCGTTACCGGCTCATGACGGTGCCGACTACCTGAAAACCATTCCCGGGTTTTCGGTGATCCGCAAGGGCGGCACCGGTGGCGATCCGGTATTTCGGGGTATGGCGGGATCCCGTCTGTCGCTTCTGCTCGACGGTAACCTGGTGCTCGGCGGCTGCAGCAGCCGCATGGATCCACCCACCGCCTACGTCTTTCCCGAAACCTATGACAACATCCGGCTGATCAAGGGTCCGCAGACGGTGCTTTATGGGCCGAATAATTCCGCCGGTGTGGTGCTTTTCGAGCGGGAGCGGGAAACCGTGATCGAGCCGGAATGGCAGCTCTACACCAGTCTGCTGGCGGGCAGTTTCGGCCGGAATGACGAAGTTGTGGATATGCGCGGCGCCACGCCGGACTTTTACGCCCGTGCCATGGCCAGCCACTCAGGGCAGGACAATTACAGTGATGGCGGCGACCGGGAAATACATTCCCGTTACGACCGCTGGAACAGCAGCCTGGCTGTCGGCTGGACGCCGAGTGATGAAACCAGCATTGAGCTGAGCGGCAGTC
>CAZEWY010000301.1:0-2094 GCA_964515945.1 uncultured Cellvibrionaceae bacterium | reverse complement strand
CTACCGGGTCAGCTCGGATCTCGGGGCTAGTCGCGATTCGTCAAACCTGAGTGACTGGATGCTTCGGCGCAATCTTCAACTGCCGGAGTCACCGGAAAACCCCCGTACCCGGGAATTGGTGGCATCCTGGCAGAATCTCTCGCCGCGCCAGACAATCAATGCGGCTCTGGCGCTGTTCCAGCAGCAATTCACCTACACCCTTCAACCGCCGCCACTGGGCCGAAACAGCATCGACGAATTTCTGTTTATTACGCGCAAGGGGTTCTGTGAGCATTTCGCCGGCAGCTTTGTCTATCTCATGCGCGCCGCCGACATACCGGCCCGGGTAGTGGTGGGTTATCAGGGCGGCGAGCGCAATCAGGTGGAGGACTACTGGCTGGTGCGCCAATCCAGCGCTCACGCCTGGGCTGAGGTGTGGCTTGCGGGGCAGGGATGGCAGCGGGTGGACCCCACGGCCGTGGTGGCGCCGGATCGGGTGGAATTGGGCCTCAGTGAAGCCCTGGCGGCGGATGAGGTCGGCCTGGCCGGCGGCGGCAGTTCGACAGGGCGTACCTGGTCCTGGCTGGGCAATCTGCGTTACCGCTGGGACGCGCTGAGCTATGCCTGGCACCGCTCCGTCCTGGCCTACGACAACAGCGCTCAGCAGGGGCTGCTCAAGCGGCTGCTGGGCGGCGTTGACCCCTGGCGCATCGGCCTGGCGGTGCTCATTGGAGGCGCCCTGCTACTGGGCCTCTATGGCTTGATCTTCTGGTACAACAACCGCCCGCCCGCGGTTGCTCCCGAGATTCGGCTGTTGCGCAAAGCCGAGGACTACCTTGGCGTTCCCCGCGCATCCAGCGAGTCGCCGCGCCAGTGGGCGGAACGTGTGGCCGCGGCGCAACCACAGCGGGCTCGGGCGGCGCGACAGATAGCGCGGCTGTTCGAGGCCGCCGTTTACGCCGACCGCCGCGAATACATGTACAAGTTACAAGAAACTGTTCGCGCGCTGGCGAAACGCTGAGTCCGGCAATAATCCGTGGCCGCAAACCGTGGCAAGGGATCTCGCATTCTTCCCCTCCTTTCCCATTGAAGCCATTCACCGAATTGGCGCAAACATTGCCTTACCTGGATGAGCACGGGCGATTTTTGCGATTCCGGTGACAAGGACCACTCTGTATGAAAATTCGAAATTCCATTGCCCTGGGCACTCTGGCGGTTTGCCTGTTGGCTGTCCTGGGCGTTCTGACCTTTGCGGCGGGTGGCATAGTGGCGCGCTACAACATCAACCCGCTGGTGCTGATTGTGGATGCCGCGGAAGCCCAGGTGAAAACTTTGGTCAAATCGATCAAGGGCGAATCCGAAAACCAGGAGTATTTCACCAGTGCGTACTATCACCTGAAAACCACGACTTATGCGACCTCGCCGGACGAAAAAGGGGACAGTATCGGCTTTGCGCCCCTGACGGATGGCTATCTGATTGCCAATCGGCGCGGGCAGCTGAGCTTCGCGCGTCTGGAAGGCAATAATCAGATTTCCATTCAGCAGCTTGCCGTACGGGTGCCGACCAACAAGAGCGAATTTCTCGCCGATACCGAGGGCTTCAACTATCGGCTGCACGTCCAGTTCGGTGTCAAGGACATTTTCATACAGCCATCCGATGACGGCCTGCGCCTCTTCGCGACCTATCACTACTGGAACCGGGGAGAGCAATGCGCGGTGCTGCGGCTGGCGCTGCTGGAGACCACCGCGGAAAGACTGCTGGGGGAGTCGCCCGCCGGCAGCAGTGACTGGCGAACAATCTACGATACCGAGCCCTGCATGGACCTCGACAATAAGCTCAATCACTACAATGAAGACGACGCGCTGTTGCAGGCGGGGGGCCGTCTGGACCTGCTCGCCGAGGGGCAATTGCTGATGACGGTCGGCGACCACTACTTTGACGCGGTCCATAACGAGGATCTGGTTCAGGACCCCGATTCCTCCTACGGCAAGGTGATGCTGATTGATCTGGATGAGGGAACGGCCACAGTCTACAGCCTGGGGCACCGCAATCCCCAGGGGCTCTATGTTGACCGGGAGGGCAATGTCTGGCTGACGGAGCACGGGCCGAGGGGA
>CAZEWY010000300.1:0-2101 GCA_964515945.1 uncultured Cellvibrionaceae bacterium | reverse complement strand
GCCTTCTCCCATTCCTGGTATCCCCAACCTTTGCAAGAAAGTCGCCGTAGATGCGGACTTCGATTTCTACAAAGGGGATATGGAGTGCTACACCGATGTCAACGGTGAGGAGCAGTGCCCGGTCAACGAAGGCGGGAATCTAAATACGTGCCAGCAGTACGAAGAAAACCCGCAGTGCGGCTTTATAAGCTCGGAGTGTGTTGATGGTGCTCAGGGTAACTCCGGTGTGTGTTACGTCAAAGAGGAGACGTGGGACTGCGGGAGTAGTGTGGACATCGACACCATAGAGAAAAAAACCGAATACCAGTGTGGTGGAGCTATCCGCTGCATGGGGGACGACTGCCTAGACCCGACACAATCCACCGACCAGACCGCGAACTTTGCCAAAGCCTCGGCTTTGCTCAATGCGGCGCAGTTCATGACCCAGGATATGAGCTGCACCGGCCAAGATGACGATGGCAACGCAACCGGTGAAGAGAACGTGACCTGTACTGCGTTCGGGGGCGAGGCTGGCGAATGCAAGATTGCAGTCGGCGGAGTGTCGGACTGCTGTGAGAAACCCTCTAACGTGAGCATGGCTGATTACCTGATGATGATTCGTCAGGTTCCGAAGCTTGATGGTGCGGTATTGGCGCTTGAAGACACCAACGTCATCAAAAGCTCGTACCAAACCCTTCGTGATCCAGTTATGAATGCTTGGACGGAGGTATCTCAGCCGTTCACAAATTACATGGATAACATCTCTGGTGCTGTTGAGGAGATATGGTCGCCCATCGAGGAACTGAAGAACCAGCTCATAGAAAAGCTGAAGGAGCAGGCTAAAGGTATGTTGCAGGACGTGATGGGTAATTTGGCCCAGGATGGCGCGACCGAGGCGGCAGCCACTGCTACAGCAGATAGAGCGGCTGAGGAGGCAATGACGGAAATGGCGAACCAAGCCGCTTCTATGCTGGGTGCGGCGATGACGGTCTACACGGTGTACGTGGTCGCTGTGGCCGTAATTCAAATGGTCTACGCCTGTGAGCAGGAAGAGCTGGAGATGAACACCAAGCGGGCAACGGATAGCTGCACCTACGTTGGCTCCTACTGTAAGGAAGAGGTTCTTGGGGCCTGTATCGAGAAGCGTAAAGCGTACTGCTGCTTCAATTCACCGCTGTCTCGAATCATCCAGGAACAGGTTCGGCCTCAGTTTGGTCAGGACTTCGGAACTCCTAAGAATCCGAGTTGTGGAGGTATTCCCTTTGAGCAAATCGCTCAAATCAATTGGGATGAGGTAAATCTCGATGAGTGGCTGGCTATTCTTCAGCAGAACGGTCAGTTCCCCAGTGGAGCCAATTTATCTATGGATGCCCTCACAGGTTCTGGCAGCGTCTTCAATGTTGATGGGGACCGTTTGCCTGCTGATCAGCGTGCAATGGATCGCGTTGATGACATAGACGTGGACGCAAAGCGTCGGGAGGCAATGGACAAAATAGAAGTGAATCCGGGCGGTCCGGGAAGCTAACGATAAAAATACTGAAAAACTGCCTTATGCGCCCAAAATGGTAAAAAGCGCGTTCTTCGGTCAAAGGTAGTTAAACCGAAAATAGCTCCTAGAGAAATCGAAGGAGCTATTGTTTATGAAATCCCAAAAGAAAGATCGAGGGGCTGGCGTTGAGTCAGACGTGCTTTTAACGGTACGTGATGTCCAACAACTTTTACGCATTTCCAATCCGACGCTGAGCCGCATTCGGGCAGATAAGAACGCTGATTTTCCAAAACCCATTGCCGTAACCACAAAAGCGGTCCGCTGGAAGCGCGCCGACGTAGAGGATTGGCTTGAGCGTCGGAAGGTGGATTGATGGGAGGCAAGCCGTTTACTGCCTACCATCAAAGTCTTATTGAGCAGGCAGAAAATCAAGAGCTGAACCCTGAAACATGGTTCATGCCGCAATTGTTTTGCCAACTTAGCCCATTACCGGCGGCCAATACTGATAAAAACCTTTTTCAGCGCACCAATGGCAATGTCAAAGTATCGGTATTGTCCAGCGAGCGTGTTCCCGCAGGGGGCCTGGTAAGGCTTTTGTTGGCATGGTTAACCACACAAGCCAAGCGACAGAGG
>CAZEWY010000299.1:0-2175 GCA_964515945.1 uncultured Cellvibrionaceae bacterium | reverse complement strand
CTTTCCACCTTGTTAAAGAACACTGGCGTAAAACCAGAAAACTGCCACCTCAACCACTGTATGCCGAAGAAGCAAATTTCTAACCTTTCACCGACTTTGATCACCTATTAAAAATCTTGAATTTTCAAATAGTTGCAGATCAAAGTTTCTGTTTCTTAAAGAGCGTTTCGGAGCAGCTCATCGCTGTCGAGGCGCGTATATTACACTCAGAAATATTTGAGTCAAGGACTTTTTGTAAATTCGGCTCCGGGTATTTGCCCGCCACGGGAACACCACTTGTAGGCCCCGCTGCATACTTATGCACTACTCGCGCCAGTGCCTGGCTACCCATGCCGATGGCCTTATGTAATGGCGCAGGTAACTGAACGGTCGACGCGGCCTTTCAGGGCCAAACAACCCGCGAAGGTGATCCATCGCCTTGTTCGGCTGCCCCGGACCGTAGCGCCCGTCAATGGCGTGCTGTGGATGCAGGCCACCGGGGAAGATAACAACGGCCGCACCAGGCGGCTGGCGCGGCTCAAGAAAGTAATTCAAGGGAAATGGGCGGCGACAGTCCCGGCGGAAGTGACGCACCCACCCGCGAGGGAAAAGCTTGATACCGCCCGGCGCATTGCGGGTGACGAAGCGCTGCTCGAACCGGTACTTGTCCGCAATCCCTTGAGGGTCGGCACGGAACTGTTCCTGAAGGGGCACCAGTTTACCCACCGGAAACCGGAACAGCGATGTCTGCCCGAGCCGCTCCAGGGGCTTGGCGGGGTTGCGGGACAGGATCACGTCGTCGGGCTCACCGTATTCGAAAAATCGATCAAGATTGCCCAGTACCACCAGATCGAGATCCAGAAAGAGCACGCTGCCACTCAAGTCCGCCAGTGCTGGCCCCCAAAGTCGCGCCTTGGGCCAGATACCCAGAGTACCGACCGGCATCTCCACATCCAGCGGCGGCAACGGCTCGCAGCGCACCTCGGGGCGGACGCCTTCGGCACTGTCGGTGAAGCAGGTAAAGCTGTATGGCGGTGTGATATTGCGCGCAACCATCCCGTAAAGACGGTTAATGAAAGGGGGCCCATATTTGGTGCCCCAGTTGATGCAGATAACTTGCTTTACGTCCTTATCCATAGGCACCACAGATCCCCTTTTACCCATACTTGTATTCATACTTATATAGTCGCCAGAAAAACTAGTGTAGGCCGTCATTCAGTTTGTAGCTTATGGCGAGTGCATTTTTTCGTCAATCGAGGCGATTTTATGCAGGCATAGTGAGCCTATGTCAAAGAAAAGCAACGCGAAGTGGCGGAAAAAGGTGCCGTTAGAAGTTACGAAATGAGTGACGGGTACACTAGGCTCAACCCCAGAGATCCTGTATCCAGGGCGTGGGCCTCATAAAGCGGTACCATTTGCCACTTTCACCCTTGATGGCCTCATCAGGATGAGGATGTCCATGAAAGACAATAACTTTCGCGCCGTCGGGAATTGCCGGCATCTTGAAAAGTGATAGAGGGAAAGGTTGCATGCAATGGCGCTTGAAGCTTCGGCACCAGCTATCGGGCCAGTATGTCAGGGCGCCCTTGCGCAGCAGCACCGCCGAAATAAATTCCTGTTCATTGCGATAGTCCTTTTTCACGCCCGGCCAGCGATCAGTGAATTCCTGAAGCAGGTCTGGATGGCGCCCCACGTCGAAGCGATAGACCGATGAGTTGCCGGTACCGTCATGCTTGAGCCAGTCCTTGATGATAACCACGTCGCCTTCAACGGCAAACAAATCATCGATGCTGTCGACCACCAGCAAGTCGAGGTCGAGAAACAGGCAAGTTCCGGCGATGTTGTAAAGGCTTGGGTCGTGAAGGCTCGCCGAAAAGGTCAGAATCTTGTTCCAGCCGCGTTCGGGGCCAGTGATGTCAACGGGCATCGCCGGAATAGGGAAAGCTTCAATATTTTTGTCAAGACCGGTGTCATCATCAGTCAGGCAGATGAACCGGTGAGGAATCGAAAGGTGTTTCGCCACCATACGCTGCAGACGGTTCACGTAGTCCGCCGGGTACTTGGTGCCCCACTTCATGCATAAAATATTGACCTGCTCCAACTAACACCTCTCGCGACAAGCGAATTATCGATCAAGCGCCGCATTGTAGGACACTGCACTTGCGATGGGAACGATCGGATAATGAAATGGCCAGA
>CAZEWY010000298.1:0-2194 GCA_964515945.1 uncultured Cellvibrionaceae bacterium | reverse complement strand
AACTTCTTCAAGGACAAGCAGGGCAACTGGTGGTCAACCATGTTCGGCAATCCGCGCGGCGATATCCTGAAGCGCGAATTCGTCACTCGCCCCGCTATTATTCCCATGCGAAAAGTGAACGGCTATTTTTTCCCCAAGCAGGATTAAGCTCCTGGGACCGTCCATCAAGTCCTGGTGGACGGCCCCGGCTCTGACTGGTTAAACTGTCCTTGACAAGGTGTCACTGGCGGAGACAGTCATGAAACATATCAGCCGCGCAATAGGGTGCTTGATGTACTTGTTGGGCGGCGCCATTCTGCTACACAGTCAATCCTTGGCCGCACGCCCGGCTATCAAATTTACCTGCAGTCTTCCCGAGGCCATGCCTTACAGGCTGGAACTGGAAAAGGTCTATCGCAAGCTGTTTGATGACCTCGGATATGATTTTTCCATGAGTTCCGATCCGGTTTCCCGCGGCCTGGCAATGCTTGATGCCGGGCTGGTGGATGGTGATTGTTCGCGCTCGGAAACCCTTCTCGACAATACCGACCATCTCTCCGTCATCAGGGTGGATGTGGTGATTCGCAGTACCGATTACGGCCTGTGGAGCCACTCGGCGGAAGGCCCCGGCTTCATCAGCATCAGCGATCTCAGGAAGCGGAATATCCGCATCGGCTATTCGAAGGGGAGTCTGGTTATCGAGCACTTCCTGAAAAATCATCATTTGACCAATGTTGTGCCCGTGGCAGGGTTGAACAACGGTTTGCGTATGCTGGGCGCGGATCGATTTGATTTTTATCTGGTGGGCAATGGCCTGGTCTATGAACAGATGGGTGCCCTCGGCTTGCGGTCACCCATTTATTTGAAGGGCATCCTGTTCCAGGACCGTTCATACCTCTATCTACACAGGAAACACAGGGATATCCAACAGGCCGTGGAAGCGAAATTACGTAAACTCCTCCCGGCTGGCGGGGTTCCCGTGGCCTCTGACCCGCATCATGTCGACGAAGGAGACTTTTGACGCGGGTTCATGCCCTGAGATCTATTTCAGAACGGGATAGAGTCCGCATCCACTTCCACCTCCTCATGTCAACATTTTTAACCGGCCTCTACGATTTACCGAGGTGCCCCTAAGGGCACCTCGGTAATTATTTGTGGCCACACGTTTCTCGCATCAGGGCTTTTAAGCGTTATGCCTTTTTTAATTCTTCCGTACTTTGGCGCCTGAATCTGTGCGCGGCTGGCTTTCCGGCCATAAATCGACATAATTGTCGGCGGCCCAGGCGTCGTATTGAGCACTCATTGTTTTCACCCGATCAGGATACCTGGCTGCCAGATCATTCAGTTCCGTCCGGTCCTGTTCCATATCAAACAACTGCCATGGATAACCCAGGCGGGACACCAATTTCCACTTGCCGTCGCGTACGGCGCGGTTGCCTTCATGTTCCCAGAAAATGGGCTTTCCGCGGGTGATGGTCTGGCCCTTGAAGTTGGGCACCAGGCTAACGCCGCTGAAGGGCACGATATCGGTGTCGCGATATCTGTGCGGATAGTGCGCGCCGGTAACGTCCAATAGCGTCGGCATGATATCAATCACATGCCCCGGGTTGGTGACGATGGAGCCCTGTTCCGCCTTGTTGATACCGTCGGGCCAATGAACAATCAATGGCGTGGCGATGCCGCCCTCGTGGGTGAAATGTTTGAACAATGTGAACGGTGTATTGTTAAGCGTCGCCCAGGTTTGGCCAATAAAAACACTGGAATTTTTGTCTCCCAGCCGTCCACCTGGAGCTGTCCGCGCAATACCCCGCACGCCGGTTTCGGCGTTGCCGCCGTTGTCGGACATAAACAGAATCAAGGTATTGTCCAGTTGGTTGCGCGCTTTCAAGCCCGCCACCAGGTCACCGATACTCTGGTCGATTGAGCTGATCATCGCGGCGTAAACGGCCATCATTTCGTCGTAACGCTTTTGCTCGGCCGTGGTCAAACTCGCCCATGCGGGAGTTGTCGCCAGGCGAGGCGTTAATGCAAATTCCTTGTCGATCAGGCCCATTTCCACCTGCCGTTGGTAACGCGCCTTACGCAGTTCGTCCCAACCCGCCATGTATTTGCCTTTGAATTTATCGATCTCCCCTGCTGGCGCCATCAAGGGGAAATGGGGAGCCGTATGGGACAAATAGAGAAAGAAGGGTTTATCTTCGGCGATGGCTTGATC
>CAZEWY010000297.1:0-2332 GCA_964515945.1 uncultured Cellvibrionaceae bacterium | reverse complement strand
ATTTCAGATAAAATTTTACTTTAATTTCAATAGCTTAGAGTTTTGTACCACAGTCCGTGCCACACTTTTTGCCACACACCCACGGATTCCGATATTAATCTTCTGCTGTTCTTCCCGCTTCCCCTACGCCGCCTCCCCCTGTCAAATAGCTATGCTATCATCCTCTTGTAGCTTGTAGCTTGTAGCTTGTAGCTTGTAGCTTGTAGCTTGTAGCTCATTTCGACCCATCATAACAAAGAGATATCATGATTGTTGATCTTGCCCAGGCGTTGCGCGCAGGCATGCGCCGCCTAGCTTCCGGAGTTTGTGTCATAGCCGTCAACGATGCCAGGCTTGGTCGGGTGGCGATGACCGCCTCTTCGGTGACATCCGTATCGGATAACCCTCCCTCATTGTTGGTTTGCGTTAACGTCAACAACAATATGGCCGCCAGCATGCAGGGCAGCCTCTGTTTCAGTGTCAACGTCTTGTCGGCCTCTCAGGATGCGATTTCCGCTCTCTGTGCCGGTGGTGCTCAGGGCGAAAAACGTTTCGAGGAGGGCGACTGGCAAACCGACGAAGATACCGGTCTGCCGTACCTCAACGATGCCGAAGCCGTCTTCATCTGTGAGAAGGAACAGGTCATTCGCCACGGTACCCATGACATCTTTATTGGCAATATTACCCGCGTCCTGACCAACAGCGACCCGGTGAATCCGCTGATTTATCTCAACGGCGGCTATCACCGCCTTTAAATTTGCCTTGCGGGCGGTTGATGGGTAAACGGATGAGGAAGCGGGTTCCGTGACCGGGCTGGGTGTTGACGGTGATGGTTCCCTGATGATGTTCGGTGATGATGAAGTGAGATACCGACAGCCCCAGCCCCGTGCCCTGGCCAATCCCTTTGGTGGTAAAAAACGGTTCGAAAACATGTTTGGCAACCTCTTCAGACATGCCCGGACCATTGTCACTGATCTCGATACACAGCTGCTGCATGTCGCGCCATAGACTCAAGGCAATTTTGGGGTGCGAGGGCGGGGCGTAGTCACCCTTCTGAAACGACTGGACCGCATTGCTCAATAGATTGAGAATGACCTGTTGAACCTCTGAAGGCGAACAAATGATTGACGGCAGGTCCGGGGCAAAATGCTGTTCAATGATCGGTTGTTCCCTGTCGGAGTGGGTTCTGGTCTCAAAGGTATTTATGGCCAGTTCCAGGCTGTGTTTCACCAGTTGGACGAGATCGGTTTCACGTTGCTCCAGATAGCCATTGCTGTGGGAGAATTCCAGCATATTTCTGACGATATGGGTGGCCCTTTCCCCGGCTTCCCGAATGTTTTCTGCGAATTCGGGTATCTGCCGTTTTTTCAAATATTCCAGCGTGCCAATAAGGTCGACGCCCAATGATTCGGCAAGCTGACGATTGGCGTCCAGGTCGCCAGAGATGCGACGCAGAATATTCTGCACATTATTGAGAATACCGGCGAGCGGATTGCTGATTTCATGAGCCAAGCCCGCGGCCAGTTCCCCCAGACTGGTCATTTTTTCGTTCTGAATCATCATATTCTCGAAGCGCACTCGCAGTGTGACGTCATCCGCCAGAACCACCGCACCGGAAATCTCGTCAGAAAGGAGGGGACAGATGGTGACATCAATAAAAGTACCTTCGATACCTTCACCAATTCTGATGTTTTTGCGGGTATCGGGAGCGCCGGTTTTCATGGCCCGGGTAATGCTTTCCATATCTACCGGGAGACCTGGATAGGCCTGGTCGATATGCGCACCCAGCACTTCATCGGCGGACAGGCCACTGGCCTTTTCCGCAGCGCTGTTCCAGTGGGTCACATAGCCGTCGGACGTGATACCGATCAGAACTGACGGAATCGAATTGATCACACACTGGAGATATTCCTGGGTTTCCCGGAGCAGTTCCTCTGTCGCTTCGTGACGCGCGATTTCGCGATAAAGCTGGTGTCGGGTCTTCGCCAACCGCTGGGGTTCGATAAGACCCCAGCGCACCAGATGGCGGCGCATGCGGGGATGCCGTGCCAGCAACAGGGCGATCAGGGTGAACTGAATAAAAATAATGGCCGCCAGCACAAGGACTGTCCACGCCAGCGAACGCGCGTCCATGGTCGCCTCCACCGTCTGGCAACCCGCCAATAGGAGGCAACTTGCGAGTGCCGCGACTTTGCTGAAGGTTGCCCCCAATGACGTTTTATAAGTATTCATGAGCAATATCTTAAGCCCATCAGGGATTTGGAACCATGCTTTACAGGGGTGGGAGACAAATTTATTCGGTGCAAGCGTTTGACATCAAAGTGTTTTCGGGTAGAATGCGCTCCTCTTCGCG
>CAZEWY010000296.1:0-2349 GCA_964515945.1 uncultured Cellvibrionaceae bacterium | reverse complement strand
GAAAACACAGCATTGGAACTGGATTGCGCAGCGGATGAGACCACCGCCAACTGTACGGTACTCACGGAATTGCCCGAGAGCCAAGTGACCTTGACGGCCACCATTGCCGACACAAATAGCCAGGTCTCCGAACCTGTCACCGTAACCTTCACTGTCGACACCCTGGCTCCGGTTGTTAGTCTCACTTCACCGACCAACGGGCTTGTCACCAATCAGCCCGTGCTGACGCTGAATGGCACCGTCAGTGAGCTTTTACAACGCCTTAGCCTGAATATCGGCGGAACAAGTATTGATCTGAGTTTGGATGAAAGCCATACCTTTTCATACAACGTGACCCTGCAAGACGGCAGTAACGGTATCGCCATTACTGCATTTGATCTGGCCGGAAATACTGGCGGCCTGAACCTTGAATTGGTGCTGGATACCATTCCGCCGACCACACCAGAGCTTGGAAAAATCAGCGCCCTTCCATCCGATGAAAATGGCCGGATCACCATCACCGGCCAGAGCGGCAGTGTCGAATCCGGCAGTCGGATAATACTTACCAACACCCGCACGGGTGCCAGCACTACCATCGCGGCCGATGCAAGCGGTGCGTTCAGCGCAACACTGACTGGAGAAACCGGAGACAGCGTCACTATCACCATTACCGACGCCGCAGGTAACATCAGTGATAGTGCCGTGGTTCAAGTTAAAAGCGATCTGCCGCCAGATCCTGTCAGTGTTGCGCCGCCACTGACTACAACCGGCATTACGCCTTATAGCGAGGCGGTTTCCTTTCTATACAGCGGCAGTAATCCTGTGCAAACTGGCATAGAACCGGGCACCATCGAAGAACGCCGTGTTGCCGTTATACGTGGGCAGGTACTGGACAAGCAAAATAATCCCTTGCCTGGCGTTACCATTACCATCAAGGACCGCCCTGAACTGGGTTATACCCAAACCCGTACCGATGGCATGTTTGATATGGCGGTTAATGGTGGCGACCGGCTCACGTTGAACTACAAAAAGGACGGCTTTCTCGCCACCCAGCGCCAGATTGATATTCAATGGAATGAATTCGGCTTGGTCGATGATGTTGTACTCATACCGTTGGATGAGCAAGTGACGCCTATCGCCCTCGACAGTGCATTCATGCAAGTGGCGCAGGGTAGTGTTAGTGTAGACGCCGACGGTGAACGTCGGGCTACTATTCTGTTTCCGCCCGGCACCACTGCGACCATGACCCTCCCTGATGGCACCATTCAACGGCTGACACAAATGGATGTCCGCGCCACAGAGTACACAGTCGGTGAAACTGGGCCCCAAGCCATGCCGGGAATCCTGCCTCCCAGCTCCGGGTATACATATGCAGTGGAGTTGAGTGCGGATGAGGCGATAGACGCCGGTGCCATCCGCGTCGACTTTAATGAACCATTGCCCGTCTATGTCGACAACTTCCTGAACTTTCCAGTGGGAGGAATCGTGCCGTCCGGGTGGTATGACTATGACCGTACCGCGTGGATTCCCTCGGATAATGGTCGGGTCATTGCAATCCTGGCGGTTGAGCACGGTATGGCTGTACTGGACGTGAAGGGTTCCGGTGAGCCGGCTACTGACGAAGCGCTAATGGAGTTAGGAATTACCCAGGAAGAGCTAAAACAGCTGGCCGAATTGTATGAATCCGGCCAAAGCTTCTGGCGAATACCAGTCAGCCACTTCACACCCTGGGATTATAATTGGCCCTACGGCCCGCCCGACGGTGCCGAGCCACCGGGGCAACCCGAGCCGGAAGTCGATGAGCTGGAAGAAAAACCCGATTGCGAGGGGGGTTCTATAATTGAATGTCAAAGTGGGGTGCTGCGTGAACGTATTTCGATAGTAGGCACACCATTTAGCCTGAATTATCGCAGTGATCAGGTCCCTGGTCGTAAGGCTTACGCCGATATTCAACTTTCCGGTGACAGTATTCCGCCGAATCTAAAAGAGATCCAGCTCAAAGTGCAGATTGCAGGGCAGGTTTACAGCTACAGCTTTCCAGCGGAGCCCAATCTCCGCCATCGCTTTACGTGGGACGGTAAGGATGCCTATGGACGTGAGGTTGTCGGCAGCCGCCGCGCCGATATTCGTATCGGCTACATGTATCGAGGCGTTTTCTACTCACCCAGTCAGTTCGGACGAGCATTTGGTAGTGCGGGCACCCGCGCGATAACTGGCATTCGCACCAGGCAAATGGTGGGTATATGGCAAATTTCACAGGAAAACCTGCAAGTTACATCGCCCAATAAAGATGAATTCGGCGCCTGGAGTTTATCTCCTAACAGGCTGTTGAAATTCCCCTGCATGGGTACCGGCTTTGGTAAAATAGCG
>CAZEWY010000295.1:0-2373 GCA_964515945.1 uncultured Cellvibrionaceae bacterium | reverse complement strand
GCTCAAATAACTGCCGCGCCAGATCGGCCAGACCGGGAACGCGGGTCATTCCAAAATAGACCATCAGTTCAAATGTTTTCGCCGATCCCGCCAGCGCCGACAGTTGTTCTTCCGCGTCAAAATTGATCATGCCCAACCAGATACGCCGGGACAGATCACTGATATTCTTTACCGCCGGCAACACCTGGTGACCGCGCGCCTCGGCGAGCAGTGAGCAATAGTAGCCGGTGGAAAGATAGGTGTACTGCCGACACAGATTAATGACTCTGAATCGTTCCTTGGCCAGAGGTTCAACCAGGTAATCCCTGGCCAGGACAACATCGGCGGAGGGGAAGAAAGCCGCCCAATCCGAATGCCTTTCAATGATAATTTTAAGTCGCGTCATGGATCGCCTGGACTTCCTCCAATGGAAAACTATAAAGGCTTGCGTTGAGTCGCCAGTGTGTCAAAATCTATCGACTTCGCAAGCATTTTTTCATTTCGGACCAGGGTAAAAATGACAGAGTTCACTCGTTCATCGTCATCGACCCTTGCGCTCGCTCCCCGCCCGGCCACCCTGACCGATCTCGATGATCTGGTACGGCTGGAAAACACCTGCTTCACGGCGGACCGTCTTAGCCGCCGGAGCCTGCGCCACTTTATCACCAAAAGTCACAGCAAGTTCTGGGTCATGGGCTCGCCCGCGGTGGCTTATGGTTTGGTGCTTTTTCACCGCGGAACTTCCTTGGCCCGCATCTATTCCTTGGCAGTGGCGCCCGAAGCCAGGGGCCAGGGTTATGCCCGACAATTGATCGAAGCCATGGAAGCCTCGGCCATCGCGGAAGGTGCCCTCTTTATCCGGCTCGAAGTGGCTGATGACAATTTATCCGCACTACATCTCTACCAGAGCTTTGGCTATGAGCCCATCCGCCGTCTGACTGAGTATTATGAGGACGGTCACGATGGAATCCGGATGGAGAAGCGCTTGCACCTCAACCCGCACAAACCCCCGGAACTCTGCTTTTACCCCCAGAGTACCGAATTTACCTGCGGCCCCGCTTCGCTGCTCATGGCCATGCGCCAATCCGACAGCACCACGGAACTCAATCAGGCAGCGGAACTCAACCTATGGAGGGAAGCCACCACCATTTACATGACCACCGGACATGGCGGTTGTTCACCCCACGGGCTGGCTCTGGCATTGCACAAACGCGGTTTTGTGACACAGCTGCGAGTGTCGTCTGAAGAGACACCATTTTTGCAAAGTGTACGCGACCCCAAAAAGAAGCAGGTGGTAGAGGGAATCCACCAGGATTTTTTACAGCAGATGGCGGCGGCCGGCATCCCGGTCTCCACCGCTCCGCTCGAAGTTCCCGAACTCAGGCAACTGTTGCAGGACGGTTTCATGGTTGTGCTGCTGATCAGCACCTACCAGCTCAATCGCAACAAGGCGCCTCACTGGATTTGGCTGGTTCATATGGATGACAAATATGCCTACATCAATGATCCCGATGTGGACGAAGAGGAATGGCAAACGGAACTGGATAATATCTACGTTCCGGTACCTCTGGAACGTTTTGCAAAAATGATGAAATACGGTAAAAACCAGTACCGTGCAGCGGTCCTGTTTCACAATCAACCCTAGGGATTTCCCATGGCAAATACAGTGGTCATTACCGGAGCCAACCGTGGCATTGGGCTGGCGCTCACAGAGGAATATCTGGCGCGGGGCGACAATGTCATTGCTATCTGCAGACATGCCTCGGCGGAACTGGATACGACCCGCGCCAAAATCATTACGGGTGTCGAGGTGACCGACGATCGATGCATGCGCGCCCTGTCCAGCCGCCTTCCCACCGATTCCATCGACATACTGATTAACAATGCCGGCATCATGCATCGCGAGGTTTTGGGTGATATCGACTACGACGACATTCTCGAGCAATTTGAGGTCAACGCCATGGGGCCGCTACGCATAACCGAGGCGCTTCTGGGTGAACTCAAACACGGCGCCAAGGTCGCCTTCATCACCAGCCGCATGGGTTCAATGGCCGATAATACCTCCGGCGGCGCCTACGGCTACAGAATGTCGAAGGCCGCGCTCAACGCCGCCGGCGTGTCCCTGGCCTATGACCTCGCCGGGACCGGCATTGCCGTCGCCTTGCTGCACCCGGGTTTTGTTCAAACCGACATGGTGCAACATGCCGGCGACATCACACCGGCAGAAGCCGCCAGCCGGCTGGCGCAACGCATTGACGAACTGACCCTGGAAAACAGCGGCGGCTTCTGGCATTCCAATGGGGAGCGGTTGGAGTGGTGACGTAAAACTGAAGGAAAAGGGAAAAGGGAAAAGGGAAAAGAGGCTGGCTGGATTGCCCCTAATAAAGTAGACAC
>CAZEWY010000294.1:0-2376 GCA_964515945.1 uncultured Cellvibrionaceae bacterium | reverse complement strand
CGGCCAGAGGTGCCCTTACCGCAATGGTCTCACCTGGGAGGACGTTTACTGCACCATTTTCATCCTCGCCGGTATCCACATCACTGTCGGCTTCATCGACAATCTCTTCGCCGACATCGCTACCGCCGACAGGCACTATACCTGTCAGATCACCGCCCTCGGCCACGGTCACCGTATAGATTTTGCCTTCCACAGTGACGGTATAGACCTCGTCGCCTTCGGGCGTGGTCATCACCTCCGGTTCGGCGTCTACCACCGCCGGCTCCACGCCCGCGGGCACCGGTTCAAAAGCCTCCGGGTTGCCGCGATTTTGCAGGAACTTCAGGCCGATTTGCTGAAACAGGGCGTAGGTCAGAATGTCGTCGATTTCCCTTTCACCCGCTGCCAGGGCAATGCCTTTTTCCTGGGCCTGATAATGAAGTTCCTCCGCCAGATCGTCCAGCTCCGGTTCAAGCAGATCGGCCGGACGGCAAGTGATTGGCTCCTCGTCTTCTTCCAGCACCAGGGCCTGCAATTCCTCGTTGACCGGCGCCGGCGTCGCGCCGTATTCGCCGCGCAAAACGCCACGGGTTTCCTTTGAAATGGACGCGTAGCGCTCGCCGCTAAGCACGTTCATCACCGCTTGGGTGCCGACGATTTGCGAGGTGGGCGTCACCAGCGGAATAAAGCCCAGGTCTTCCCGCACTCGCGGAATTTCCGCGAGTACTTCGTCAAAACGATCGCTCGCGCCCTGTTCGCGCAGCTGGCTTTCCATATTGGTCAGCATGCCGCCGGGCACCTGCGCAATCAGAATGCGTGCGTCCACACCCTTCAGTGAACCTTCAAACCGGGCGTATTTCTTGCGCACCTCGCGGAAATAACTGGCGATTTCTTCCAGCAGAACCAGATCGAGACCGGTGTCGCGCTTGGTGCCTTCCAGAGCGGCGACCAGGGTTTCGGTGGGGCTGTGACCATAGGTCATGGACATGGAGGAAATGGCCGTGTCGACGTTGTCGATACCGGCTTCAACACACTTGAGGATGGTGGCATGGGCCAGGCCGGTTGTGGCATGGCTCTGCATGTGAATCGGAATACTGCAGGACTCTTTCAGGCGCTTGACCAGCCGGAAGCCGTCATAGGGCTTGAGCAAGCCGGCCATGTCCTTGATGGCAATGGAGTCGGCCCCCATGTCTTCAATGCGCTTGCCGAGATCCACCCAGGTATCAATGCCGTGAACCGGACTGATGGTGTAGGAGAGCGTACCCTGGGCATGGCGGCCGACATCCCTGACGGCTTTCAATGCTGTCTCTATATTGCGCATGTCATTCATGGCATCGAACACGCGGAACACGTCCACGCCATTGATAGCGGCGCGCTCCACGAATTTTTCAACCACATCGTCGGCGTAGTGTCGGTAGCCCAGAATATTCTGCCCGCGGATCAGCATCTGCTGCGGCGTGTTGGGCATGGCGTGCTTGAGTTCGCGAATGCGCTCCCAAGGATCCTCGCCGAGGTAGCGGATGCACGCATCAAAGGTAGCACCGCCCCAGGATTCCAGTGACCAGAAACCGACCTGATCCAACTTCTCCGCAATCGGCAGCATGTCTTCCAAACGCAGGCGCGTCGCAAAAAGCGATTGGTGGGCATCACGCAGAACCACGTCAGTAATACCTAGTGGGACTCTGGTTTCAGGGGCTTTGGTTTCACTCATATTGAACTATCCTTCTGACCTAGTCTTTTCAACTGGCCTTGCAATTATTTTTTGCGATTGTCCCAGTGACTTCGCTTTTCTATAGTTTTAGTGCTTATGTCTGTTTTCACGGTGCTGACGAATGGCCTCCTGAATCACCTTCAGCGTGGTGGCGGCTACCGGTTCCTGGGTGGGCACAACCGGCGCTTCGGCCAGCAAGGGTGCCTCGGGGAAAAACCGCATGACCACCCGCGACATCAACAGTGTGCAGACCACCAGCATGGCGAGGAAAACATATACGCCGCCCATGCCGAAGATGAGTAGGTCAAGGCCTTGTGAAACTAATGTCTGTTCCATTGCGATTCTCCCGGAACCAGTTTATTGCCAGTCGAGATCTGGCACAGAAGACAGGCGACAACCTCCAGCAATGCTGGACGTCGGTGCGCAAACTGTGATTGTGATTGAAATTGCTGCCTGAATGAATAAATTTTGAGTGGCCCTGTTATTGTAGAGTCGATGGCTGGTCGGCTGCTAATGAGCGCCCGGAAGTCAATATTGCCTTGATTTCCCGGAATATGCGAATAGATAGGGTTACAATAATGAATATCCGCCTCTGCCCGCAAGCCTTCAAGGCAAAAAAACCATTACTCCAACCCAGGCACCCCTTAATGCAGCTATATCTCGCCCCCATGGAAGGCGTTATTGAT
>CAZEWY010000293.1:0-2390 GCA_964515945.1 uncultured Cellvibrionaceae bacterium | reverse complement strand
CCCCATCGGCAACCCCGGAGGAGGGCGCCACCAGCACAGCCGCTGTGCCTGATCCCCAGGTTGCGGCACTGCGACAGCGCATCCAGGACCTGGAGGCACAGGTGCCAACTGATGCCAGCAAACTGGCACCCCTGGTAGCCGCCTGGCGAGAGTTGCAGACTCTATCGCCGGAGACGGATCTTGCCGGGGGGAAAATCGCAGCGGTATTCAGCGCTGAACTGGCGCGGATAAAGCAGCTGGCTATGAGTGGCGACAGCGAGTCCGCCAGGATTCGCCTGAGTCAGTTGCAGAATATTGCTCCCGAATCGCTGACTGACGACTTGGCTGGACTCCAGACCTTAATTGAGGAACAGCGCCAGGTTGCGCAGTGGCTGGCGGAAGCGGAAGAATTTTTCGCGGCGGATGCCCTGACTCGTCCCGCGGGAGCCAATGCCAGCGCCCGCTATGAACAGATCCTGGAATTGCAGCCGGACAATGCCTCGGCGCGGGAGGGGCTGGCAGCGATTTCGGCGCGCCTGGCGGAACTTGCCAGTGCGGCTTACACCGCGGAACAACTTGATCGGGCCGCCAACCTTCTGGCAAAGTCCCTTGAAATAGATCCCGGCAATCAGCAGGCCCTGGCATTGCGGGAGACCGTGGCACAAACCCGGTCGGCGCAGCGCAATTCGCAAATCGATGCGCTCTTGCAACAGGCCGAGAGCAGATTGCGGGAGGCGGATTATTTTCAGCCTCCGGCGCAGAATGCCTACCAGTATTTCCGTCAGGTGCTGGATCTGCAATCCGACAACACCGCCGCGCAGAGCGGCATCACCCGTACATTCGAGGAATTTGAAAAACATTTACTGAACCTGATTGCGGAGGATCATTTTCAGGTAGTGCGGGATCGCCTTCAGGTGGCCATGGCATTGGCGCCGACCGAAGAGCGGTTGAAGTCGTTGCAGAGCCGCATGGAAGATGCCATAGCCCAGAAGGTGGTGGCCTCTCAGCCGCGCGTTGTCGATATTGTGGTCACCGGCCTTGGAGATGGCGAGCTTCCGCAAGAGCAGCCTGCCAGCATTCAGGCGGATCGCAGTATCAGCGTCAGCTTTCGTTATGAAAATTTTAACGAGGATACCAGTGTGATTCAGGCCATTCTCATGGATGGCGCACGCACGCTGCGGATAGCCCAGGTTCCAGTCATACTGACCGGGCCCCAGGGGTCAAAAACCTTTCGCATTGACCGACCGGTGGAGCGCTACTCCCCCGGTCTCTATATAGTGGAGTTATACTTTCGGGAAAAACGTCTGGCCACGCACGAGTTTCAGGTGGAGTAGCCAGACCAACAGACAGAAGCCGCACCCCAAGCTGACCATGAGGACCCATAATGACAAAGATTCGAATACTATTGCTTGCCCTGATGCTGACTGCCTGTCAGGCAACGCCGGAGATGGCGGAGTTACAGAATCGCAATGCCGGTTTACAGACTCAGCTCGCTGGAGCAAAAAATCAAATTAGCGATTTGAAGGCACAGGAGAAGAAGCTTCAGGCCCAGGTACAGGAACTCACTCGAGTATCACGGGTATTGTCGGTGGAAAAATCGTCGCGTGTCGAGGAATCCTCGACACTGCGGTTGCAGGTGCGCAAGTTTGTCCAGCAGCAGATCGACGATCTCAAGGCCTTCCTGGTGACGGGGAATCTGCTGGACTATGTTGGCAGTGAACTGATCAAGCGTAGCCAGGTTGACTCTGAAGCCATGGGTCTGGTGGATTTTGCCAATCCCATGCCCCGCTCGGGCTCGCTCACCGGTGTTGCAGGCTACTTCAGTGCTCCCACGGATCTGAGGCTCAAGATACTGCGCCCGATTAACGAAAAATTTGTGGTGATCTGGCAGAGCGATATGCTGTCCATCGACAAGGCGGGAGAAAACCAGATACAGCTACCGGTAAGCGTGGGCGTGGAGCCTGGAGATCTGGTGGCCTATGTTTTTCCCGAAGCCACCAATGTCAGTTTCGATAAAGGAACCGGCGATACCCGCTACGCGGACCGGGATCTGGCTCTGGGAGACGCTCTGAGCGCATCGTCTTTTGACGGTGAAGATGAGAAAAGAGCCTATTCCCTGGGTGTTCTGACCATTCTGGAGTAGTGGGAAAAGCTTTAAGCTGACAAGCCACAAGCCACAAGCAAAAAAGCCGGAAATGGCAACATTTCCGGCTTTTTTATATTATCCTTGCAGCTTGCAGCTTCTTCACCCCTCCATTTTCGACTGCAGGTAATTCTCTATACCCACCTTGTCGATCAAGCCCAGCTGAGTTTCCAGCCAGTCCACGTGGTCTTCTTCGTTGGATAGAATTTCCCGAAACAGATCGCGGCTGACGTAATCGGGAACGCCCTCGCACAGCCCGATGCCGGCG
>CAZEWY010000292.1:0-2394 GCA_964515945.1 uncultured Cellvibrionaceae bacterium | reverse complement strand
AGGGCTATACCGAATCCCGCGGCCTGTTTCCGGCGCGCAAGGCAATCATGTAGGAATGTCAGCGACTGCAGATCCCCGATGTGGAAATCGAGGATATTTTCCTGGGCAATGGCGTCAGCGAGTTGATTGTCATGGCCAACCAGGCGCTTCTGAACGACGACGACGAAGTGCTGGTGCCCGCTCCCGACTATCCGCTGTGGACGGCCGCGGTCACTCTGGCGGGCGGTAAGGTTCGCCACTACCATTGCGACGAACAGGCTGACTGGTTCCCGGACATCGAGGACATCAAGAGCAAAATCACCGACCGCACCCGGGCCATTGTGGTCATCAACCCCAACAATCCCACAGGTGCCGTCTATAGCCAGGATTTGCTCGAGCAGATTATCCAGGTTGCGCGGGAGCACAATCTGGTGATCTTCGCCGACGAAATCTACAGCAAGATCATCTACGATGATGCCGAGTTCGTGCCCATGGCACGTCTGGCCCAGGACGTCGTCTGCGTTAGCTTCAATGGCCTGTCCAAATCCTATCGCCTCGCCGGATTCCGCGCCGGCTGGCTGATTGTCAGCGGCGCCAAAGAGAGGGCCACCGAGTATGTGGAAGGGCTGGGCATGCTGGCCTCCATGCGTCTCTGCGCCAATGTGCCGGCCATGTATGCCGTGCAGACGGCATTGGGGGGTTATCAGAGTATTGATGATCTGGTGAAGCCGGGCGGACGTCTGTACGAGCAGCGCAATATCGCCTGGGAGACCATCAACAGTATCCCCGGGGTCAGCTGTGTCAAACCCAAGGGCGCCATTTATCTGTTCCCCAAAATCGATCTGAACACCTACGCGATTGAGGATGACCAGCAACTGATTCTGGATCTGCTGGTCAAGGAGCGCATTCTGCTGGTCCAGGGCACGGCCTTCAACTGGCCCGCCGCCGATCACTTCCGCGTGGTGTTTCTACCCCAGGCGTGGGAGCTGGAACGCGCGCTCAAGACGTTCGGCGCATTCATGCAGCACTATTTGCGATAGCGCATCCGGAAAAGGCGTCGTGAGCGATATTCATATCGATGATTTCTACAGGGACACCGCGCGGATTCTGGTGCTGCTCTACAGCCACTTTCCGCGCAAGATCACCCTCTATGTCGATGATATCAGCGGCCCGGATACCCCGGATGAGTTCGGTTTGCACAGCCCGCGCCACCAGGCCTGTTTCCATACCATGCTCTGGCTGGCCAGCACCGGCTACCTGGACTACGGCCAGATGGTTTACCAGGATGCATTGGACGAGGCCTGTCTGACCCACAAGGCGTTTTTGCTGTTGAACAGCGCCCTGGAAGATGACAGTGAAACTCGTGGCGCGGATGAAGAGACTCCGCCCATACTGGCCGGCCTTGATTCGCTGGCGATCAATCGCCTGAAAAAGGAATTGAATTCGGGCACGTCCTATAGCCTGGCCCGACTGATGAAGCAGTTGATGAACGCTTCCCGTCAGTTTATCTGAAGGCTGCCAGCCCACTGGCAGCGAATTTGTGAATCAGCCCGATGGTACTTACCTCAAGTGCTTTCTTTCGCCGGTCCGCTTCGGGGTGAAGCTTTCCAAGACACGCCGTGAACCCATCCCTGGGGGCTCTACACCCGCGTCCTGCGGGCGACGGTCTTGGAAAGCTTCACCCCAAATCGGCCCTTAGTTCGTTCTGGACCTTAAATAGTGCCATTCGCATCAAACCCCGATATTGCGCAACGTCGCCACCAGTTCGCGCAGCACTCCCGCAGTCCGGGGGTGGTCGGCTTCCAGATCCTCCACCACCACTTCCAGGGATTCCACCAGATTCGGGCGATCCACGTCAGGTTCTCCAACCGCGTGTATATGCTGCTCCAGATTGCGCATCAACTGTTGTTGCTGGGGCGTAGGCTCGTGATTGCCGAACAGCTCGTGCAGTTCAGACATCAGCGCTTCCATTTTTTGCTGGGGATCCTGAGACGCGTCATCCGTCGATATGGGTTCCTGAGACATAGCCTTACCTCCAAGTTGTTATTCAAACACTACCACTTGTCGTGCAGGGGCGCCAGCGGGAAAAATGACGTTCGCGTCTATGAAAAATCCCGCTTGGCAGTACGATAGACCAGCAGTTTCAGCTTGCGTCCCGGGGCCAGATCGGGAAAATCGGGGTGGCCCTCCAGGCGCTGCTCGAAAACGCCGGTGGGCCAGTGGTCCGCGACCAATTGTCGCAAGTAGTCTTCGTCGAGCTCGGGCGCATTAAGGCATACCAGAACCCGGGCTTCGGGTGCGGCCAAATCGCCGAGGCGTCTCAAAACCTTGGCATAATCCCGCGTGGCGACAAAGCTGCCTTTCTGGAAACTCGGCGGGTCCAGCAGAATGATGTCGAAGGGGCCACGCCGGCGG
>CAZEWY010000291.1:0-2401 GCA_964515945.1 uncultured Cellvibrionaceae bacterium | reverse complement strand
GAAAGCAATCGTCGAGATAATGCCGAAAATGACTAGATTGATGGCCAGTGGCACCAGAATATAAGCCCGCAGTTCCCGTCGCCACAGCAGATGAATGCCGTCTACAAAATAGCCGGCGCCGGTGACGAGATTATTCTTACTGGAGCGGGCAGGCATGCTATTGAGCGCCCGCTGATTTCAACGCGGCCACATAGTCTTCGGCGTGACGGTGCTGGCTGATTTCCTGGAGAAAAGTCTTGCCAGACGCGTTGGTCGCATTGAGATCGTAGCCGGCCTCGATGAAAAAACGCAGGAAGGTGGCGAAGTTCTCTTCCTTCATGCCGCGGTAGGCCTTTTCCAGCAGATGGTAGGACAGGGGCTGATCGCCATAGGTCTTGTGTTCCAGAAAAGATCGGATGCGGGCGTCGTCAAAATGCTCGCCAATGACCTTTTTCTTGTCTTTTCTGAGTGCCATGTGTGTGCTTTAACCTTTGAGTTTATCCAGGAGAATCTTGTTCACTTGCTGCGGGTTGGCCTGTCCCTTGGAGGCCTTCATGATCTGGCCGACAAAAAAGCCGAGCATTTTCGGTTGTTTGGCGGGATCGGCGGAACGGTAGTTTTCCACCTGGGCCATGTTCGCGGCGATGACCTCGTCCACCATTTTTTCCAGGGCGCCCGTATCGGACACCTGTTTCAGTCCCCGCGATTCGATGATGCTGTCGGCATCGCCCTCGCCATTCCACATGGCCTCGAACACCTGCTTGGCGATTTTGCCGGATATCGTGTCGTCCGCCAGCCGCAGGATCAGCCCCGCCAATTGCTCCGCTGACACCGGCGAGCGCCGGATGCTGATTTCTTCTTTATTGAGGCGCGCCGCGATCTCACCCATCAGCCAGTTGGCGACCAGCTTGGGTTGCCCGCACACTTTGGTCGCGGTTTCAAAATAATCGGCAATGGCGGCGTCGGCCGCCAGGCTGGCGGCATCATAATCGGACAGTCCATGGTCCGCAATAAAACGCTGTCGTTTCGCATCCGGCAGTTCGGGCATTTGCCGGCGCACGGATTCGATAAAATCGTCGTCCAGCACAACGGGCAGCAGATCGGGGCAGGGGAAGTAGCGGTAGTCGTTAGCCTCCTCCTTGGAGCGCATGGAGCGCGCTACGCGGGTATCGCCGTTGTAGAGGCGGGTCTCCTGAACGATGCTGCCACCGTCCTCGAGAATATCGATTTGCCGTTCCACTTCCAGCTTTATAGCGTCTTCCATGAAGCGGAAGGAGTTCAGATTCTTGGTTTCCGTGCGCGTGCCCAATTTTTCCTCCCCTTTGGGTCGCATGGAGATGTTGACGTCAAAGCGCAGGGAACCTTGGGACATTTCACCGTCGCAGATGCCGAGGGAAGTGACCAATGAATGGAGTTTTTTGGCCAGGGCGACAGCTTCGGCGGCGGATCGCATGTCCGGCTCCGTGACAATTTCAATCAGCGGTGTGCCGGCGCGATTGAGATCTATGCCGGACATGCCATGGAAGTCTTCGTGCAGAGACTTGCCTGCATCTTCTTCCAGATGCGCGTGATGAATACGCACGCGCTTTTCGGTTCCGTCTTCCAGCTGAATATCCACAAAGCCGGCGCCGACAATCGGCTCCGCCAGTTGCGTGGTCTGGTAACCCTTGGGCAGGTCCGGGTAGAAATAATTCTTGCGCTCGAATACCGAGCGCTTGCCGATTTCTGCATTCACGGCGAGGCCGAACATAGTGGCAAAACGAAAAGCTTCCGCGTTGGCAACCGGCAGGGTGCCGGGCATGGCCAGATCAACGGCGCAGGCCTGGGTATTGGGTTCGGCACCGAATGCGGTACTGGCGCCGGAGAATATTTTTGATCGGGTCGCAAGTTGCACGTGCACTTCCAGCCCTATGACTGTTTCCCATTCCATCATGAATTACCTTGAATCTGCGCCGGCGACAGGGTGTGGAAGTCCGTCGCTATCTGATACTGGTGGGCCACGTTGAGCAGCCGTGCCTCGTCGAAGAAATTGCCGATCAACTGCAGTCCCACGGGCTTGTTGTCCACAAGGCCGCAGGGAATGGACATGCCCGGCAGCCCCGCCAGATTGGTGGCGATGGTGTAAATGTCTTCCAGATACATGGCCACCGGATCACTGCTCTTGGCGCCGAACTCGAACGCGGGTGACGGAGAGGTCGGGCCCAGGATCACATCCACTTCGTCGAAGGCTTTGACGAAATCCTCCTTGATCAGGCGCCGGGCTTTCTGCGCCTTGTTGTAATAGGCATCGTAATAGCCCGCGGACAGGGCATAGGTGCCGACCAGAATGCGGCGCTTGACCTCGTCGCCGAAACCTTCGCCGCGGGACCGCTTGTACAGGTCCGCCAGATCCTTCGGGTTCTCGCAACGGTGGCCGTAGCGC
>CAZEWY010000290.1:0-2411 GCA_964515945.1 uncultured Cellvibrionaceae bacterium | reverse complement strand
GTCGGGCTGCAGGCGTTTGATCAGGTCCTTCATGCCGCGGGATTCGAGCTGGAATACGGCGGTGGTTTCCGCCTTCTTGAGCATGGTGAAGGTCGTCTTGTCATCCAGCGGCAGGGCGGCAATATCCAGGGGTTCCCGACCTTCCTTTTGCAACCGCTGATCGATCATGCGCTTGGCCCAGTCGATAATCGTCAGGGTGCGCAGACCGAGGAAGTCGAATTTGACGAGACCGGCATCTTCAACATCGTTCTTGTCGTACTGGGTCACCAGCCCGGCGCCGGTTTCGTCGCAGTAAAGAGGCGCGAAATCCGTGAGTTTGGTGGGCGCTATGACCACCCCACCCGCGTGCTTGCCCACGTTGCGCGTTATGCCTTCGAGTTGCAGGGCCATATCCCAGATCTCGTGGGCATCGCTGTCACTGTCCAGGAAATCCCGCAGGACTTCTTCCTGTTCGAATGCCTTGGTCAGGGTCATACCAACATCGGGCGGTATCATTTTTGATAATCGATCGGCGAGACCGTAGGATTTTCCCTGTACCCGCGCCACGTCCCGGACGACCGCTTTCGCCGCCATGGTGCCGAAAGTAATAATCTGCGACACCGCCTCCCGGCCATAATTGTCAGCAACATAGCCTATGACGCGGTCCCGGTTATCCATGCAGAAATCCACATCGAAGTCGGGCATGGAGACTCGCTCAGGATTGAGGAAACGTTCGAACAGCAGGTCGTATTGCAAGGGGTCAAGATCCGTAATCTCCAGTACGTAAGCCACCAATGAACCAGCACCGGATCCGCGACCGGGCCCCACTGGAATACCCTGTTCCTTCGCCCAGCGAATGAAGTCCATAACGATCAGGAAATAGCCGGGAAATCCCATCTGGATAATGATATCCAGCTCGAAGCGCAGGCGATCATCGTATTCCTTGCGCCTTTGGGCGTAATCCGGTGTGTCCTTCGGGAGAATTTTGCTGAGACGCTTTTCGAGCCCTTCGACGGAGATATGCTCAAAAAACTCATTTTCCGTCATTCCCTCGGGAATCGGGTACTCGGGCAGGAAGTACTTACCCAGCTCGATATCCAGGTTACATCTCTTGGCGATCTCCACGGTATTATCAATGGCTTCCGGAATATCCCGGAAGAGTTCAGCCATTTCTTCCGGAGAGCGCAGATACTGTTGCTCGCTATAACGTCGTTCACGGCGTGGATCATCCAGCGCACGCCCTTCGCCAATACAAACCCGCGCTTCATGCACTTCGAACTGGTCGGCGTTCAGAAAACGAACATCGTTGGTCGCGACCACCGGACAGCCTTTGGCCTGAGCGAGATCCACCGCCTTATGCAGATAGGCCTCTTCATTTTCGCGTCCGGTGCGCTGCAATTCCAGATAGTAGCGGTCGGGGAAGTCGCGCATCCAGCCCGCGAGCAATTCCTCCGCCAGTGACTGCTTACCACTCACCAACGCCTCACCAACGTCACCGAGGCGGCCGCCTGACAGCACGATAATGCCGTCACTCAACTCCGATAGCCATTCCCGACGGATATAAGGCTCCCCCTGTCTCTGGCCCTTTTGATAACCCCGGGAAATCAGCTCGATAATATTTTTATAACCCTGATTATTCATTGCCAACAGGGTTACAAGCGCCGTGTGCTCGTCATCCACCACGCTGTTCATCTGAAAGTCACTGCCGCAAATCGGCTTGATTCCCGAGCCCTGTGCCGCCTTGTAGAACTTAATGAGGCCAAACAGGTTATTCAGGTCCGTAACCGCGCACGCAGGCATACCGAGTTCAGCGACACGCTTCACCAGCGGCTTGATCCGAACGATGCTGTCCACAAGCGAATATTCGGTACGGGTATGGAGATGGATGAACTGGGTCATGTCATTATCTTGTTTTGATTCGGCTGAATGGCAGTATTGGATTCTCAGGCCGCTATTCTAACACTCGCCGGATAAGCCTGCTTTCATTGGGTCGGTGCTTTGGGTAATGGTGCTTTGGGTAGTGGTGGCTTTGGGTAGTGGTGGCTTTGGGTAGTGGTGGCTTCGACACGCTTGCCGTCAGGTAGGGCTTTTCAAAAACGTCGTAAACCCATCCATGGGGACTTCGACGCGCATGGATGCGCTAATGCCGCGATGGCATGGATGCCATAGAGCGGCCACACGAGGTCTCGACAACTGCTCCTGCGTTGTTCTACCTTCCGCCATCCATGGCGGTCGCCTCTCGTGAGGATTTTGAAAAGCCCCACCTGACACCAAGCTCGACCGTGGCATTTGATGGAGCTGTGGCTTCTATGCTGAATCAAGCCGCAGGCTCGCCAGAGCAGGCAGGGCGGCCTTCCCCATGTGAGAGTAGGTCATTGTCAGGCGTGGGGATCAGCGAACGTAGCGGCCATAAAAAAACCCGCACTGGATTC
>CAZEWY010000289.1:0-2441 GCA_964515945.1 uncultured Cellvibrionaceae bacterium | reverse complement strand
CCCCCACCGAGTACCGCAAGCAGCAAAAGCCCAACGTCATGGATCGTACCGCCTGAAATCATTTTGTAGTCTAGCATTATGTAATTTCAGTATCGGTAGTTGTCTGTCACAGCCAAGGGACCTCCGGTCAAAAGTGGTTACGGCAAAAGTTAGTGGAATTTAAAATGCCCCAAAATAACATGCAGCTAAATCCCGGTATTGTTAATGCCGTGATGAAAGTCGGCGCGGAAAAAACACCTATCATCGTTATAGATGATTTCATTTTAGACAGTAATAACGTGGTCGAATATGTCAGCAATTGCGTGAATTTCGATACCGAAAAGCATACATACTATCCCGGCGTTAGAGCAAAGATTGATGATGAGTATGCAAATTTCATGGTGGGTATGCTTGGCAAACGCTTGGTTAGACCCTTTGCCATCCCAGATAATTTCAGACCTGTTTACGATAGTGGCTATTATTCCCTCGTAGCAACGCCGCCGGATAAGCTTCTTCCTCAGCAATGTCGTCCACATTCAGATACTTCTCGGCCACACTATCTGGCAATAATGCATTATCTCGGATCAGGTTATCACGGTGGGACCGGCTTTTTTAGACACAAGAAAACCGGATTTGAAAAGATAGTCGCAAACCGAATTGAAGAATACGCAAGTGCAGTTGCTGAATCCGATAAGGTTCATGAAAATCCTAAACAGGGTTATATTATTGGAAGTACCGACCAATATGAGCTTATCGGGAAAATCGACTACAAGCCCAATAGGGTTATTATCTATCCAGGATGCCTATTGCACTCAGGGCTTATTAATCCAGAAACGGATATAAGTACTGATCCCGCACACGGACGATTGACGGCAAATATATTTTTGGACTTTGTGCCTAGATATTGATAAAAACGAGTGATTGAGCAGGGCGTTGCAGAATGACCGTTTACCGGAGGTAAACGTGGTAGCGTTGAAGCGACCCGCGCTTCAACCATAAAAAAACCCCTTTTCCGTGAGGAAAAGGGGCTAAACCACATTAAGGGGAGTTAACAACCGAGGACTATCTTCTATTGCTAACCACACCAAAAGGGCAGCCTACCATGCACCTTAAGGTCCGAGGAGCACCGCCGAATCGGCAATGGACCGAGACGGCAGTTGCAAATCAATTTGCACCTTAATAATGGCTTATTACCTTCAAAAAATCGTCCCACTTTCGGCCACTACACAACATGGTTCGGTCGAAAGCGTATGAGGCCGCTATCATAGTCCAGGCTACAAGCGTGGCGGCTGCCCTTTCCACCAAAAATTCACCAGAATATTCATGCTCTCCAGCGATTCTACATTGTGCCACCAATGGGTCGGAATATATAGCGCATCACCCGCTTCAAGCACAGCAACCTGGGCGTGTTCAAGTGCGTACATATAGCGCGGATATTTGTCATAATCTGGGGCACTTATATCCACCAGGCTAATCGGCCGCCCGGCGGGTGTCACATCCTTTGGACCAATGTACAAATTTGAGGCTTGCTCTGGAGGAAACAACGTAAACCGTCGCCGTCCCGCCGCAACACAAGCGATATTCTCAGAGTCATCATTGTGTGTCGCAACAGTTACAGAATTACCAATCCATATGGTTGGATCCGCCATACCTTCAATCAAATCAAGGGGGACTTCCTGCTGCAGCCCTGGCAAGTACTCCGAAATGACTTTGGACCCGATATAAAATCCTGGGCTGGCTGAATGATCAGCTAGAGACTTTAAAATCTTAAGAGCTTCAGAAAGCTGCCCATTCATTCTCTTGAAATTAAAGCCGGTAAAATCATCCTTATAAAACAAACGTCCCCGGACAGATGATGGCGCGATCATAGCTTGAAATGGCATACCGTGGTCAAACTTAAGCAAATAGTCGGCTAGAGCATCGAACCCATTTTTTGACTCCACCACTAACTGCCACTCTTTAACCAGACCTCGTATGACAACGGGTTGATTTCCCGCACGAATTTCTTCCCGCACAGAATCATTGGCGATGTCTTGCCACACTGGAACCTGCATAGCGTATTAGGGCGTTGCCTTAGCCATACGTTTAAGGATCTCCGTTACTGAACCCGTTGAATGAATGTGGGCATAGGTCCATGCCAGCCAACCTTTGAAATGCCAGTCCACAATTTCTTCATGGGTAAGCGATTCATAAAGAGCCTTCTCATCTACAATAAAAAAGCTGTCAAGCTTTACCTCAGAATCGGCAAGTTGTACGCTCGATCCCGAACGGCGCAGCATGCCTTTAACCTTCAACGCATGCGTATACTCAAGAGTTAATTGATGTGCCTGATCAAGCGCATCCAGATACTCTATCTGCTCCCTCAGCACTGTTGTGGGCTCTCCCGAATCATCGAACAATGATTCTCCACCATCCCCATTAAAATGCGGCGCATCTTCGTCTATCATTATTACATCTCTTCC
>CAZEWY010000288.1:0-2523 GCA_964515945.1 uncultured Cellvibrionaceae bacterium | reverse complement strand
CCATATCGCCCACCGGATAGACGCCGATGACCTGGTCCTCGAATGACCTGGAGCTTTGCAGAAGGTCCGGGGTATAGGTGACATGGTTTTTGCGCCACTGGTAACCGACTGCAGTACGCACTTCACCGGCTGGCAGGTCCAATAAACGGCCCTGGAAGTTGAGTTCGACGATGTCCTGGTCACTCGTCAAACGGTTTTGCAGTGGCGAGCCAATCGCCTCGGCACAATCTTCGCTCGGCCGCGTATCGGAAAAGAAAATGGTTTCATAAAAGCCGCTGGTGCACTCAACCGGGTTGGAACCTAAGCCAGGTGACGCTCCATTTTGATTTGATTGCAAGACCGCGTTTCTGCCGTAATCCGGCTCGTTGACGAGCCTGCGCCACCGTTCCAGTGACTGGAAACCGGTAGAGACGTTGCTATTGTCCACCTCGCCATGTGAGTAATAAAACTCACTGGTCCAGTCGCTGAAGGGCAGGTCCACATTGAGTCCTGTTTCGATCTGCCAGACTATGTTGTCGTTATCGGATGCGCGATTTTCCAGGCTGTTTTTGGGGAAAATCTCCGGAATCCACGTGCCGGCGGGATCCTCGCGGCTCAACAGCAGGATAGCCAGTTCAGGAACTACGGGATGCTGGGCACCCGATGTGCCGCTCGGTATAAAGCCAGGATTGGCAAACGCGGCCGGATTGGCCTGGACCGCGGCAACAATCGCTGGATCTCTGTAGTCCAGATTCGGGTCTATCGGGCTATCGACCGCCGCGTTGAACGGTACAGAGGCCTCCCAGCCAAAACTGGCGGTTGAACCGTAGTTCAGACGCGTCTGGGAGTTGCTGCGGGCGAAGGTCGCGTTAGCGAACACCGAAATTTCGTCCGTCACGTCAAAATTGCTTCGGGTAAAAAAGGACCAGCGATTCTGTGGCGCAAGGACAATGGCGTCCTGCGTATTCCACTTGAGGACTTGCGCGACATCGTTCGGGTCCAGCGTCGTGCCATCCAGAACGTTTTGGGCGGCATATTCCACACCATCGATGATGCCGTTGGATAAACTGAGATTGTCGCCAACCACAGGAAATAATGTGCCATCCGGATTGAACCGGTAGCGGGCGACAAAGCCCGTCCCCAGGTTGCGGAAGCCGGTGTCGGCAGGCCGATCAGAGAAGAGGGTATCCATGGTGACATCGCTAGGCCGGTTGAAGCCCACGGTCATACCGTTGAATCCCTGCTGAAACAGTTCGCCCTCGACAGTGGGGTCGTTCCAGGCATCGGTATAGAAGTCACGATCGACTTCAAGCGCTTCCTTGCGATCGTAATATTCGAAACCAATCGTGATATTGCCGCGGCCGTCGAAGACATCGGTGCCCATAATGCCTGAAACACGGGCCTCTTCACCGCCACCAGCGTCGGTGGTGCCGTACTGCGTGTCGAATTCCAGACCTTCGAAATCCTTACGCAGAATGAAGTTGGTCACGCCACCGACCGCATCGGCACCGTATACCGCCGATGCGCCACCGGTAATGGTTTCAACACGCTGGATCAATGCCGACGGGATGGCGTTGATGTCGGTAACCATCAGGGCGTTGGTTGGCACCATACGTTTGCCATCGATCAGTACCAGGTTTCTGTTGGGGCCGAAACCACGCATGGATACAGAGGCAATACCGAGGGTATTCACCGGCGTGGCATTGATTTCTTTTTCCGTGGTTACGGGCGAGTTCGCCGGGTTGTAATCCGGTAGCTGGTTCAGATACGACTCGATGTTGAGACCGCTCTGCTCTTCGAACTGGGCAGCGTCGATGGTCCGGATAGGACTGTTGGATTCGAAGTCACGACGGACAATGCGAGAACCCGTGACGACCACTTCTTCCAGGCCGTCACTGTCCTGGGCCAGGGCGGCATTTCCGAAACCAGCAGCCATCCCAACGGCCGCTGCTATCGAAATAGCGAGCCGTGATTCGCTTTTGAGATTATAGGATTGTGTATACCCCATTTAGTAGCTCCTTCTTTTTATTGATAAGTAGTTGATTTATAAAGGTATTATCGGCGAGTGAGCCAGGTTTGTACCCCTGCTCCTTAATACCTTGGATTACGCAGAACGCGTAAAACGGCGGAAAGCTATTCGATTACCGGGGTGGTGTACTTAAAGGTTCTGAACTGGAGTGAAATCTCAGTGAAATATGCTCAGTAAGCGTGAAGCATCGACTGGATGCCCCAATTTGGGGCCTGATGAACGGTCACATAGAAGGAACTCGACGGGATCATTGGTAGCTATTGATCCCCTGTTTGAGACCAATCAGTCAGCGGGCGGATGAGAGCATGAAGTGAGAGCGGAAGCAGGAAGAACTACTGAAAGATGTTGCGTGAATGGGTCGCGCGACAACTATTTTGAAAATCGCCGCAGTCGTATTCCGTCAGAGTCCCACTATTAGTTGTTGAGCAAATTCCCAGGCGAATACTGGTCTGTCAGCACGCGCGCATTGGTGTTCCAGTCTGGCTCCTTGTCCATGTAGCGCGTGAACTCGGTGA
>CAZEWY010000287.1:0-2603 GCA_964515945.1 uncultured Cellvibrionaceae bacterium | reverse complement strand
GCTCAGAGTTTAACTCTTGAATCAGTTGGTTATATCCACTTAGAAAAGTAGGTAGCGTTTTAACGGCAGCTAAACGTATCTCTCGTGGAGCATCAAAGAGAGATTCCGGCTCTTGATCTACGTACTCATTTGTATATGGACACTCCATATCACCCATATAAAAGCCTGAAACGCACCGAACGGTCTTAATTGCCAGCACCCAATTACCGTTCACACGGGAGAACCCTAGCCGTTTAACTGTTTCAGTGGAGTTTTCATTAACCCCTATATCTCCTATTTGATCACTACGGGATAATGGCTCGTCCAGCCAATATTCCAGACCAATATTAAGGGATACAAGGCGGTCTTGGGTATCTTTAAGCTTTTTATTACAGGAGTCGGAGAAATTATTTAGAGCGGATGCGCTATCAGATAGCGAGGAGAAAAGATCATCTATATTGACATCATTCATGGCGTCAGCCTCATGTTGTGCACCGTCAAGTGCGTAAATTTAAATGTTTGTCCGTCAAGACAATCATGACTTTACCCCCGCCTTTTCCGCCTGTCAAGATATTCTTACCCAGACACCCATCGTAGGAGTTGATCAATCAGCAATCAAGCTGTTTTCGTCCAGTATCGAATCAAGGAGGGCCGATTGATGCCAAAGCCAAGGAAACAGCTCATTTCACTGGATGCCACACCCTACTACCGCTGTGCGTCTCGTTGCGTGCGTGGGGCCCTTTCTGTGTGGGAATGACTCCGTCACCGGCAAATGCTTCGAACACCGCCGCCAATGGATGGATTCACACCGTCCATGGTGTTCAGCGCTACGCGCCAGCTAAAGCTGCCTTAATTTGCTCCTGACAAATTAATGAAACCGCATTCTAGAGTTGGCTCAGGTCTTTGCGATTGACGTCTTTACCTACACGGTCATGTCCAACCATCATCATCTGGTGCTGAACATCGACAAGCCCAAGTCTCTGCAGTGGACCAACCATGAAGTCTGTGAGCGATGGCATCAGCTGTACAAAGGCACGCTTCTGACCCAGAAATTCCTCAGAAACGACCCTTTAACAGATGTGGAGCTCCAAGTCGTCAATGAACGGCTCGACCTATGACGACTCCAGCTCTGTGACATTAGCTGGTTTATGCGGGCGCTGAATGAGCTCATTGCGCGCCAGCGCCAATACCGAAGACCAATGTACGGGGCCATGCTAATAAGCGACATCCCTGTCGCTTAGCTCTTCGAGCCAGCTAAAGCTGGCTCTAGTTTGATCCCTCCAAATTAGTGGGAATCCCGCTTCAGTTCCCAAGCCCTGGATGAAAAGGTCTTGGCCGCCTGCATGGCCTATGTTGACCTGAATCTTGTTCGCGCCAAAATGGCTGGTACGCCTGACCCCTCTGATCATACCTCCATCAAGCCCCGTATTCAGGAGCTTGGGGGCAGTGGAGATCAGCCAGAGCGGTTGATGCCTTTCGTTGGTAATCCTCGAGAACCCATGCCAGCAGGCCTGCCATTCCGGCTGGAAGATTATATTCAGTTCGTTGGCCGCTCTTACGCATCCTGCGTTCGCGGCATTAGTGCATCCATGCACGTCACTAGAGTGGCCGCATTATCGGGGAAAACAAGCGTGGTGCTATTGCCGCGAATCTCCCGCTCATCCTGGATCGACTGGATATCGAACCCAAACATTGGCTCTTTCTCGTGACAAAGTTTGAAAGTTACTTCAAGGGCTTGGTTGGCTGTGCGAACCATCTAAAGGCCGCAGCAAAACATCTTGGGATATCAGCGTACGCCTGGTTTGGCTTCCTGTAAGGCTATTCTGACTTAGGTTTCCCCCTCATCTGCTTTTAAACGCGATACTCGAAAGGACAGGATAAACTGCGCCCGCAAATTGGTGAAATGGCACCTATCTCTTCATCTACGGATTTTCCCATATCTCCGATTCCGTTTTCACCATAGTTGCTCCTACGGCGAAAGCAGCTGGCGTGACTTCTTTTACCGTGACCGTCTTGTTTATTCAGACGCGTTTATATGATGTGTCATTTTCGTGCTCGTCGGGAGACTCGTTTAGGAGCGCGGCCGCTCAACTTCGCGCAACCAATATCCATCAACCTGACAAATTCCCGAGCATCGTTAAAGTAGTTTCGAAAAGCAGTCCTTACCTCTTCGCTAGAATCGGCACGGACGAGAACGATATCATGGCCCGGCATGCTCTTTTCGAGATCGAATAGATCCCGTAATGCGTCCGTAGCGTCTCTATAACTTTTTACCGTTAGGTCCCCATCGGGTGAAAAGATCAAAATGTTATTCTTTTTTTCGGAGATACTGCTTTTTGCTTGATTGAGACCACGAAGGGTTTGCATAAGACTTATACTTTGATCAATCTCAAGAAATGCCTCTAAAACCTCTCGGTCTGATAGCTCAGGAAATGGCCCGTTTGATTTCTCATGGGCTCTTGCCAATATCTCGCTCGCATATGCCATCGCCAGATGATAGCGATCGTCGCCTTGCTCGAATTTTGGTTGGCTTTCTGTGATGAACCCTACTACTTCAACCGCTGTAGCCCACGCATGATGAACTAAAGTTCGATACTGAAGTTCAATATAAAGCCCTTTGAGTC
>CAZEWY010000286.1:0-2725 GCA_964515945.1 uncultured Cellvibrionaceae bacterium | reverse complement strand
CAATGTTAGCGCCTGGGTAAAACACACCGGTAGCGCTGCCGATACAGTCAGGCTGGCGTCCAAACTCGCTTGTGACGGTATAGGTGATGACTACCCGTGGATTGAAAATAACACTGCGGTACCGGCGAATACCTGGACGCAACTCGCAGGCTCATTGGCAATCCCGGAAGACTGTGTTCCCACCGAGGTGCTGATCTTCTTTGAAGGTACGGCAGCTGGCGTCGACGTCTACATCGATGAAGTGGTTGTATCTCCACCCGGCGAAAACCTTATCGCAGATGGGGGATTCGAAACTGGAACGGGTGCCTGGGGTGCAGGCTGGATGGGAGCCCAGCTGGAAATCGCAACGGATATCGTACATTCCGGTAGTCAAAGTTTGCGGGTGACAGGCCGCGAAGACGCAGGCGATTTGGCGCTATATTCCCTGACATCCCTCGTGGAAGCGGGTACGACCTATTCGGTCAGCGCCTGGTTTCAGCACACGGGTGCGGCACCGGACTCAGTCAAGCTGACTCGTAAGCTGGTTTGTGCAGCGGACGTGGGTGTGGCTGAATATACTCAGCTTGCTGACATGAGCGATATTCCCGCTAACGAATGGGTATCGGTTCCGGCTGCTGATCTGGTCATACCCGCTGACTGCGAGCCTACCGATGTTTTGCTCTATTTCGAAGGGACTTCGGCCAATACGGATTTTTACCTCGATGATGTCGCAGTGCTTGCAAAGTAGTATTCGCCATTATCCGTAAAATCCTGACCGGGGTTGGCGCATGCCACCCCGGTTTTTTTTGTTGTAGGCGTGGTATCCGCCTGCTTCAGAAGAACAGCCCAGGCTCAATATCAAATCGTCGGGACAGTGCCGCGATGTGGTTCTTGTTCAAGCTGCGCTCGCCGGACAGCACTCGGGAGACCATCGATTTCGAGCCGACCTCGGGGAGGTCGGCGGTGCCGAGTTGGTGTTGCGCCATGAGCAAGCGGAGCATCGCCAGGTCGGCGGGTTGCTCCAGAGCGCGTTGTTCGAAAGCGGCCAGCTCTTCATTCCGATTCTCGTAGGTTTCGATAGCGCGGCCGAGCAGGTCGATGACGGCATTGAGCGGGTCGTCGGCGGAGTCTTCCGCTTCTTCCAGCAAGCTCTCGATCAGTGCCAGCGCTTCTTCATAATGAGCGTCGTCCCGGATGGGGAGATAGGGTGCCGCAGACCGGGCGAAGTTGTGACAGGCCTCTTTGAACGCTAAAGCGGTCATGACAATTCTCCTTTCAGGTATCGTTTACAAATTTTGTCGTACTCCGTATGGGTGACGATGTGTTTCACGTATATGCGGTTCTGCACGAATTGGATAAAAGCTATGATTCGGAGATGATTACCTCCGACATCAAGTACCCACCATCTGTCCTTGTGCTTGAAGTTATCCAGTGAGGGAAACACCCGTCGCATCGCGTCTGGCGTAGCGAATTCACTTTTGCGGAGCACCCGGTAGAGATCTTCAAGGGCCTGCCGTTGGTTAGGGTGGGCTTTGCTCGCCTCGTTGAATGGGCGCTTCGAGATAACGTGCATGGATGCTCCTTTGCTACGGACACTCCTGTTGACTTATTGGCAACCATACGCCAAGGTTGCCAATAAGTCAACATCGAGCTGGCGCAGCCCTTTGCCCCAGCCACCGGAGGACATGCCCGAACGAGGGCGGGCGGAAAAGTGCAGCAAAATGCTATGGTATGGGCCTCGCTAACTGAGGTTCACTCTGAACTGACTGGACGGAGAGGCTTATGAAAACACGTGCGGCTGTTGCCTTTGAGGCAGGTAAATCACTGGAGGTGATCGAGGTTGATCTGGAGGGTCCCAAGGCTGGCGAGGTTTTGGTTGAGATCAAGGCCACGGGTGTTTGCCACACCGATGCCTTCACTTTGTCCGGCGATGATCCGGAAGGCGCTTTCCCCACGATTCTGGGACATGAAGGTGCGGGCGTGGTGGTCGAAGTAGGGCCGGATGTCCATTCGGTAAAGCCGGGCGACCATGTCATTCCTCTCTATACGCCTGAGTGCCGGCAATGCAAGTTCTGCCTCCACCCCAAAACCAACCTGTGCGGCGCCATCCGCTCCACTCAGGGGCAGGGCGTGATGCCCGACGGCACCAGCCGCTTTTCCCTGGACGGCAAGCCCATCCGCCACTACATGGGCTGTTCCACTTTCTCCAATTACACGGTGCTGCCGGAGATCGCCCTGGCCAAGATTCGTGAAGACGCGCCTTTCGATAAAGTCTGCTACATCGGCTGTGGCGTCACTACGGGCATAGGCGCGGTTGTCTTCACCATGGATGTGAAAGCCGGCTCGACCGTGGCTGTGTTCGGGCTCGGCGGGATCGGCTTGAATGTGATACAGGGCGCGAGGATGGTAGGAGCAAACCGGATCATTGGCGTGGACACGAATCCCGCCAAGGAGGCTATTGGGCGACAGTTCGGCATGACGGATTTCGTCAATCCCACCTCAGTGGATAATGTGGTGGAAGTCATTACCGATATGACCGATGGTGGCGTTGATTACAGTTTCGAGTGCATTGGCAGTGTGCAGGTGATGCGCCAGGCACTGGAGTGCTGCCACAAAGGGTGGGGCCAAAGCTGCATCATCGGCGTGGCGGGGGCCGGCCAGGAAATTTCCACGCGGCCGTTCCAGTTGGTGACCGGCCGTTCCTGGCGCGGCTCGGCCTTTGGCGGCGCTCGGGGGCGGACCGACG
>CAZEWY010000285.1:0-2728 GCA_964515945.1 uncultured Cellvibrionaceae bacterium | reverse complement strand
GGAGTCCGGCAGGCGTTTCTGGCTGCGGATGAAATGCGGGAACTTCATCGGGTCGCGCACGAAGAACACTGGTGTATTGTTGCCGACGAGGTCGTAATTGCCTTCGTCCGTATAAAACTTCAGGGAAAAGCCGCGCACGTCCCGCCAGGTATCGGGGCTGCCCGCCTCACCGGCAACCGTAGAAAAACGCGCCAGCATCTCGGTTTTTGCGCCCTTTTGAAACACCGCCGCTTTGGTGTATTTCGATACATCCTCGACCGTCTCGAACACGCCGAATGCACCGGCACCTTTCGCGTGAGGCTGGCGCTCAGGCACTTTCTCGCGGTTGAAATGCGCCATCTGTTCAAGGAAGTGGACATCATGCAGGACGATGGGACCATCCGCGCCGATGGTCAGTGAATTGCGGTCGCTGGCTGCGGGCGCGCCGGTACCAGTGGTCGATGTTTGAGGCTTGTCAGTTGGCTTGGTCATTGGGCGAACTCCTTTGCTTGCAGACAGTAGTGGCTACTATGAGTGATGGCTTTTCCGGCTTGTGCCAAATTAACGGTGTCAGCACTCTATGACACTGGCGGACGGCAAGGTGCTCCCTGCCTACTGTGATACTGTGGGTAGCTTGGCCGACACAGCCTGATCTTCCCGCGTTGCCAACCAGGATGCAAGTTCCCGGTCTGCGCCAGGGCGGTTCGGAAGCCTCATTTAGGGCTTGACTTCGGTAGGTCATCTGGTGAAAATAGCGCCCCTTTCCTGAGGGGCGCAAGCTCCTGCAGCGACAGTTTATGGCTAGGTAGCTCAGCTGGTTAGAGCGCAGCACTCATAATGCTGAGGTCGGGAGTTCAAGTCTCCCCCTAGCTACCATATCTCCCGCAGCTTGCCATGTTAGCAATCGCCAACTATTTTCACCCAGTGTCCAAAATGTGTCCACTTTATGCCCAAGCGGACCACATAAAACGGCCTGTTCGAGATAGTCAGGGGCAAGATATGCATACCTCATTGTTATTTTCAAATTCGAATGCCCCAGTATCTTTTGAAGCGTAACCACGTTTCAGCCATTCATAATGAAAGCTAAGAAGCTATACCGCAACCGCAGTACATGAGTCAACTGCCCTTTCGACAATCGCAACCCAGCATATTTAACCGCTCTTTGATAGGAAGGGGAAAGCGGGTAAACTTTGCTTGCAAAGGCTACCCGTACACTACCCAAGCTAAAAGGAACCGTCGGTGCTTTGGGTACTGGAAGGATTGAACTGGTTATTAACGCCAGGCTCCCAGACAAGATTTTGCCCAGAATCGAGCTCATCGCGCTTGATGCACTTCCACTCAATATTGGTGTTGGTGGGCAGTTCTAGAGTGCCTTCCCAAGCTGGATAATACGTAGGAGAAAGTTTGACGGCATTGGCAGGGCTCCAGTTACCGAGTTCGTCTATATTGCCAACCACATACACACTTTGACCCAAAGTTGTGTAGCCGTTGTTGCAATAGAACTCGACATCAACCAGTTTCTTAACGGTGTATTGATAAGTCTGATCGTTAAATGAAATTTTGTAACGGCCAGCCCCCTGAGTCAGGGTAATCGCAACTTCATTATAACCAGCCGTGCCATCAGTATTGTTATCACCATAACCCGGCGATGTTGAGGAGCCGGGAACGTAATTGCCCGACATATCCCACTCACCACCCAGTTCAAATTTGAAGCTTCCGGTTCCACTGCCATCAAATTCCAGATAACCGGTCCAGGTATTGTTATCGGTCAACAGCATGTGATCAAAGTTATTCCAGGAATTACCGCTGAAAAGCAGATTGATGAACAGAACTTCGCTGGTGAAATTAGTGGTCGTCACCAGATAGGGGTTGGGTAATGTATACCAACCATCCGCTTTTTCGAGCAGGATGGATTTTCCGTTGCCTGAAATCGTAACCATTCCTGCATTCGAATCCAGAACTTCTTTTTCTTTTGCAAAACGGTCACGAATATAAGACCCGGCACCCTCAAAAACAACAAAGCGCCCATCCGATGAAACGGACGGCTGTCCAAAATCGATATTATTCAGACCGTCATCCTGAATAAATCCAGAATCGTCACCCGAAATAAGATCAACTTCTAATGTATTCAAATCACGGGCGTAAATCTGATTGCAACAATTACGGGGGTCTCCATCCGCAGTGGTATGTCCATACTCTTCAAATGAACGGAACACTGCCACACTTCCATCTGCGGAAACATCATAGTGATAGGCGCTCGAGCCTTTGCTAATATCACTATCATCGCAGCCATCGCAGTTACTTACCCGAGGATTAACGGTACTACCAATGCCCCATTCATGCGAGAACAGATCCCGAGGCAAACGACTCCCGCTTCCCCAGCCTGATGTACCATCAGCACTCCAAAAGAAGACTTTTCCATCGCCTGATAGCAGGGTTGTGATAGTGTAACCTTCCCCAAGATTTAATAATTGGTTGCTTGTACCATATTCAGGCGTAGCCAAAGTGGATTGGAGCAGGTAGTGCATACAAAAAATAGTGCAAGAATTCTAAACTTGGAAAAATACCCTTTAAACATAATCATCTCCCTAATTTTAGATTGTCAAGTATGATGTGGTACATCAAACGTTTTCAATAATGAAATTCTATTGTGGTTCTGGCTCAAAGACTGAAAAAATATTGCAATTAATAACGCCTTTAACAGGCTGTTGAAATAGGCACAGGGTTTCCCGCTTGATTCCAGAAATTC
>CAZEWY010000284.1:0-2764 GCA_964515945.1 uncultured Cellvibrionaceae bacterium | reverse complement strand
GGTATCATTGCCCATCTGTTTGATGAACGAAACGAGGCCGTGAAAGCCCTGTTGTCCATGGCTATCAAAACCGCCAAGGAACGCGGAAAATATGTGGGCATTTGTGGCCAAGGTCCCTCCGATCATCCGGATTTTGCCGCGTGGCTGGTCGATCAGGGGATAGACTCGGTGTCCCTCAATCCGGACACCATCGTCAACACATGGCTCTATCTGGCCGAGCAGCTCTAACTTTCCTCACTCGTTCCCCTTGCCTTAGGAAAAGTGTCTTGAATTCGACTGATAGTTCCAGGGCGTATGAATAGTATTTAGCAATAGCTGCAAGAGAATCAATTAATTATACAAAAGAGCGCTTCAACCCTAGACTGGTTTTTGTAAAAACCAATCCCTGTAAACATTGAGGAGCTTTGTATATGTCCCTGATCAATACTCGAGTCAAACCCTTCACCGCCACCGCCTACCACAATGGCGACTTCGTGGAAGTGTCCGAGGCCGACCTGAAAGGTAAATGGTCGGTATTCTTCTTCTATCCCGCCGACTTTACCTTCGTGTGCCCCACCGAGCTGGGTGACCTGGCGGACAATTATGAGGAGTTCAAGAAGCTGGGCGTGGAAATCTACAGCGTGTCCACAGACAAGCACTTCACCCATAAGGCGTGGCACGACAGTTCCGAGACCATTGGCAAGATCCAGTACCCGATGATCGGCGACCCTACCTTGGCCATTTCCCGCAACTTTGAAGTGTTGATTGAAGAGGACGGCGTGGCGGAGCGCGGCACCTTTGTGGTGGACCCGGAAGGCAAGATCCAGGTCATCGAACTGAATGCCGGCAACATCGGCCGCGACGCATCGGAACTGCTGCGCAAGATCAAGGCCGCCCAGTATGTTGCCGCTCATCCCGGTGAAGTCTGCCCCGCGAAATGGAAGGAAGGTGAAGCGACCCTGGCCCCTTCCCTGGATCTGGTCGGCAAAATTTAAATTTCAAAAGAAGAACGTCCGGGCGCTCGCCCGGACGTAATGACCGAAAAAACAGGAAATATGAATCATGTTGGACGTTAATTTAAAGAATCAGTTAAAGACTTACCTGGAGAAGGTTACTCAGCCCTTCGAGATAGTCGCGTCCCTCGATGACAGCGACAAATCCCGTGAGCTGCACGGCCTGCTCAACGACATCGTCAGTTTGTGCGACAAGATCAGCCTGCGCCCTGACGGCAACGATGCCCGCAGACCGTCCTTCTCACTAAACCGCCCCGGCGAAAATATCAGCCTGCGTTTTGCCGGCATTCCCCTGGGCCACGAATTTACCTCGCTGGTACTGGCGTTGCTGCAAGTGGGCGGCCACCCTTCCAAGGCCAGTGAGGAAGTGATCGAGCAGATCAAAAACATCGATGGCGAATTCCATTTCGAGACCTACTTTTCGCTGTCCTGCCAGAACTGCCCGGACGTAGTGCAGGCCCTGAACCTGATGGCCACACTCAACCCGAATATTCACCACGTCGCCATTGACGGTGCATTGTTTCAGGACGAAGTCGAGAAACGTCAGGTCATGGCGGTTCCCGCCATCTTTCTGAATGGTGAAGCCTTCGGTCAGGGACGCATGGGCCTGGAAGAAATTCTCGGCAAATTGGACACCGGCGCCTCCGCTCGCGAGGCGGAAAAAATCAATGCCAAGGACGCCTTTGACGTACTGGTCGTCGGCGGCGGACCTGCCGGTGCCTCGGCCGCCATCTACGCGGCACGCAAAGGCATTCGCACCGGCATAGCCGCAGAACGTTTCGGTGGCCAGGTATTGGACACTCTCGGTATCGAAAATTTTATCTCCGTGCAGGAGACCGAAGGGCCCAAACTGGCATCCGCGTTGGAGGAGCACGTCAAGCAGTATGACGTGGATATCATGAATACGCAGCGCGCAGTGAAGCTGGTTCCCGCCCACGGAGAGGGCGACTTTAACGAAGTTCAGTTTGCCTCGGGTGCCTCGCTCAAGGCCAAGACACTGATACTGGCTACCGGCGCCCGTTGGCGGGAAATGAACGTACCCGGTGAGCAGGAGTATCGCACTCGCGGCGTGGCTTACTGCCCCCACTGCGATGGACCATTGTTCAAAGGCAAGCGCGTGGCGGTTATCGGCGGCGGCAACTCCGGTGTTGAAGCGGCTATCGATCTGGCCGGCATAGTCGCCCAGGTGACCCTGCTGGAATTCGGCAGCCAGTTACGGGCTGACGAGGTTCTGCAACGCAAATTGCGCAGCCTGCCCAATGTGGAAATCATCACCAGCGCGCTCACCAGCGAAGTTCAGGGCGATGGGCAAAAAGTGACGGGGCTGGTCTACAAGGACCGCAACTCCAGCGAATATCATTCACTGGAACTGGAAGGCATTTTTGTGCAGATAGGCCTGGTGCCCAATACCGACTGGCTGAAGGGAACGGTGGAGCTGTCCGAGCGCGGCGAAATTATTACCGACGCCCGCGGCGCCACTTCCCTGCCGGGCGTCTTCGCAGCCGGTGATGTCACCACCGTGCCCTACAAGCAGATAGTGGTCGCCACTGGCGAGGGCGCCAAGGCATCGCTCAGTGCTTTCGACTATTTGATTCGCACGCCCGAAGCGGCTTGAAACCTAACTGGATTCCGCATTGACGGAATCCAGTGACTCACTTTTCCACTTCTTACTGACGCTTCTTGGAATCATGTTCAGAAGCGCCGTTTGGCATTGGGGTTGGCTTTTCAAAAACGTCGTGAACCCATCCATGGGGACTCCCCCGCGAGGTCCC
>CAZEWY010000283.1:0-2767 GCA_964515945.1 uncultured Cellvibrionaceae bacterium | reverse complement strand
TCACGGGGGGTCATATTGGACATGGAGGTTTGGTTTTCCTTAATTGAGGATCCGGGAAAGCAGGTGGTCAAAAATCTTGTCGAGGCGCAGGTGCGGCGCGATCACTTGCCAGTCACTTGCTATAGTCCAGCTCTTCGATGGTGTGGTTCTGGTTCGTGTAGATGCAGATGTCGCCGGCAATGGCCAGGCTCTTTTTGACAATAGTGGCGGCGTCCATATCCGTATTTTCCAAAAGTGCCCGGGCAGCGGACTGGGCAAAGGCGCCGCCGGACCCTATGGCAATAAGATCGTCTTCCGGCTGAATGACGTCACCGTTGCCGGTCACTATCAGGGAGGCATCCTTGTTGGCCACAGCCAACAGAGCTTCGAGGCGGCGCAGGGCGCGGTCGGTGCGCCAGTCCTTCGCCAGTTCCACCGCGGCGCGCACCAGATTACCGCTATGGGTTTCGAGTTTGGCTTCAAACCGTTCAAACAGGGTAAAGGCGTCGGCGGTGCCGCCAGCAAAGCCGGCAATAATCTGGTCGTGGTAGAGTCGGCGCACCTTGCGGGCATTGCCCTTCATGATGGTATTGCCCAACGAAACCTGGCCGTCGCCACCGATGACAACTTTGCCATTGCGGCGCACGGAGAGAATGGTGGTGCCTCGGTATTGTTCCACGATGAGTTCCTATGACGCTATGAACGGATGTGTGATACGTGTAACAGAGGAGAGTGGGGGCAGCGCGAGGTATTTCAAGTATCAGAGGTTCCCCTGGGCTGGGGCCTGACGTTAGCCTTTGGCAGCACGCTTCAGGATCAGTGCTTCCATTTGATTGGATACCAGGACGCTACGTGCCTTGGCGAGGTTTGAACGTGAATCGAAAGGTCCGACTATTACCCGATGCCAGATTTCGCCGTTGCGCACAGTGGCGGTTTCCACGTGGGCGTCCAGGTTGAGCAGAATCAGCTCGGCGCGCAACTGCTGGGCATCGTTTGGATCCTTGAAAGAGGCCACCTGCAGAAGATATTGCGCCAATTCCTCTGATTCTGCCTCGTCGGACTGTGCGACGTCCTCCGCTTCAAACACGGGAACAGTGGATTCCTTGAGCAGCTTGTAAAAATCGAAGCGCGGTTGCTCAGTTTCGCCATCGGCTTCCGCCGATATCCCAGGATCGTCAATGGCCGGGTCACTGGCGGGCATGCGCGACAGATGCATGAGAAACATGATGAAGGCACCCAGTACTGTCCCCGTGAACAGCCAGACCCAGCCGGGCACACGGGATTGTGGCTTCGGACGAGTTGCGGCACCAGGGCGTCTTTGGTCGTTGAGGTCATTAAGCATAAACGTGGATCAACGATATCTTCAGTAAACTAGTAGTGGGATGAGTCGGGAAACTGATTTGCCGAATTCTGTCAGTTTGCTCTATTGTAAATGAAATGGACACGGAACCGCAGCGCGTGAACCAGATTTTTATAAATTACATGCGGTTACCTATGCAACCTACTGTCTTTTCAGTATTTTTTGTGTTAAAAGTATATAACTTTCACTAATAATTCAGGTTGTCTGGATATTATGGTGCCAGCTAATGTTGGCGGATAGGAAATAATCGAGGGTTCCCATGCCCTGCTATTTCAAAAAACAAAAAAGGGGTGAGCATGCTTGACATACCTATTAAATATTCCGCGGTCGCTATATGTTTGGCGATATTGGTAGCGTGTGGCGGAGGCGGTAGCCCTGAAGGTAGCTTATCACCAGCGGACAGATTGACGGGTGGCGGTGGCGGTGGCGGTGGTGGTGGTGTCGTCATCGGTGATGATGATGCCGGGGCCGGCACAGGCGTGGCTGCCAAAATTGGCAGCGGTGTTGGTGACACCTTTACAGAAGGCGTTTTATCGGTGCCCAATGCCGAGCTGCAAGCCGGTGGTTCTGTCACTGTGACCGTTAACCTCGTTGATGCCGCTAACAATGCAATCTCTGACGGCGGTTCGGTTACTTTCTCGTCAAATTGTTATGCCGCCGGGCTTGCCAGTTTTGATCCGCCATCGGCTGAAACGGTTGCTGGGCGTGCATCGACAGTCTATACGGCATCAGGCTGCTCCGGAGTGGATGAAGTTGTGGCGTCGGCTGAAATCAATGGCATCACGCAGAGTGCAGCGGTTGAATTGTCGATAGCGCCAGATGCGGTGCTTGCTGTGCAGTATGTGGGGGCGCAAACCACTGCCTTGGCCCTCGCCGGCATGGGGGGCATTGAAACAACTCGCGTTACCTTCAAGTTGGTCGGCGCTCAGGGTTCCCCTATTCGAAATGAGCTGGTTTCTTTCACTTTGAGCACCAATCTCGGTGGAGTTCAGTTGGCCGAGGATACCGAATCGGCAACCTCAGACAACGAGGGACTGGTCACTACCGTATTGCAAAGCGGGACTGTGAGCACCACAGTGCGGGTGACGGCTACCCATAATGCAACGGGCAAAAACACCATCTCCGAGAACATTACCATCTCCACGGGTGTTCCAGTGGCTAACCGTATGTCGTTAAGTGCATCAGTTTTTAATCCTGCGGGGGCCTTTGATACGGATAATGTGCCCGTGACGCTAAACGTCATCGCGGGCGACCAAGTTGGAAACCCTGCGCTAGATGGAACCCAAATCAGCTTTTGGACACGGGAATCCGGTGTCATTGAAGACAACTGTACACTGGCGGATGGGCAGTGTACGGTGGAATGGTTGAGTGCGGCACCTCGGCCACTAGATGGCCGGCTGACCATTTTGGCCTATACCAATGGCGCGG
>CAZEWY010000282.1:0-2821 GCA_964515945.1 uncultured Cellvibrionaceae bacterium | reverse complement strand
CCATCAGCTAAAACGGAAAACAAAAACGGGCGCTTACAAGCGCCCGTTTTTTGGGTAGATTGGTTGCCGGCGGCTTGCTACTGGGCACTCACCCAGAATACGCAGGCAGCCACAAAAATGACTACCAAGGCAACGGCGGCAATGACATCGGCAATGCTGTCGCCCTGGTCGCTGATTCGAATATCGTCTTCCATCGGTCTCTCCTGATAACTCGTGCTGATTGGCTGATAAGGTTTACCTTGAAATCTCAAGGCCTCCCCGAAAGGGGAAGATGCGACCTCACAATTAAGGACGCAATCATTAAATTTAATAGTATTTGGTTATAACTACAGTACTTATTGATACTTCGATCTTAGCAAGTCCCCTGTTAGTCTAGCAACCCTAAAATCATGATTCACTCGCTGAATGTCGCAAATTGCTGTATCCTTCGCCACCTTTCCGCCACCGGCCATGCCGTCTACAGGCGGTTGGGTTATTGCCCATTCAGGATCACTTACGTTTATATTAAGCCATAGGTAACCAGGCTCTACATGTACGTTTACGACGAATATGACCATCAGATGGTGCGGGAACGCGTCGCACAATTTCGCCGACAAACCACGCGATACCTGGAAGGCGGCCTCACCGACGAAGAATTCCTGCCCCTGCGTCTTCAAAACGGTCTCTACATTCAGCGTCTGGCGCCCATGCTGCGCATTGCGGTGCCTTATGGCATGCTCAACTCCCGACAGCTCCGCAAGATGGCCCACATAGTCCGCAAGTACGACAAGGGCTACTGCCATATGACCACCCGCCAGAATATCCAACTGCACTGGCCCCAGCTCGAAGAGGTTCCCGATATTCTGGCGGAACTGTCCGAGGTGGAAATGCACTCCACCCAGACCAGCGGCAACTGCATCCGCAACACCACCACAGATCAGTTTGCCGGCATAGCCCCCGACGAAATAGCGGATCCACGGCCCTATTGCGAAATCATTCGCCAGTGGTCCATGTTCCACCCCGAGTTCGCGTTCCTGCCACGCAAATTCAAGATAGCCGTGTCCGGCTCACTGTCTGATCGGGCGGCCATACACTTCCATGATATCGGCGTGCAGATCGTCCGAAACGACGCGGGCGATATCGGCTTCAAGATCATGGTGGGCGGCGGTCTGGGACGCACGCCGGCTATCGCCAGCGTTATTCGCGAATTCCTGCCGGAAAACGACCTGCTGACCTACCTCGAGGCCATTGTCCGGGTTTACAACCTGCACGGTCGACGCGACAACAAGTTCAAGGCGCGCATCAAGATTCTGGTCAAGGCCCTGGGTCCCGAAGCCTTTGCCGAGAAGGTCGAGGAAGAGTGGCGGCACCTGCGCGACACGCCGACTTACCTCACGGACAAGGAAATCAAGCGGGCGAAAAATTTCTTTACCGAACCCACCTATGTCGAACTGGATGAAGCAACGGAATGGCAGACTCAAGCCGAATTCCAGGCCGAGAGCAAAGCCTTCCGCAACTGGCTATCGCGCAATGTGCACGACCACCGCCAGCCAGGTTATCGCGCTGTGACCCTGTCGCTGAAGCCCACGGGCGTCGCCCCGGGCGATGTGACGGATCGACAACTGGAAAAGATTGCCGAACTGGCTGATCGCTTTTCGTTTGGCGAAGTTCGGGTGACCCACGAACAGAATGTGGTGCTGGCTGATGTCAGAGTCGCCCATCTGCACGAACTGTGGCAGGAACTCAAGCCCATGGGTTTCGCCACGCCGAACATAGGTACCCTGACCGATATCATCTGCTGTCCCGGCGGCGACTTCTGCTCCCTGGCCAATGCCAAATCCATCCCGGTGGCGGAAGCCATACAGCGGGAGTTCGACGACCTGGACTACGTCTATGACCTGGGCGATGTCGAGCTGAATATCTCCGGCTGCATGAACGCCTGCGGGCACCACCACGTCGGCCATATCGGCGTGTTGGGCGTCGACAAGAAAGGCGAGGAGTATTATCAGGTGCAGCTGGGTGGCAACCAGGGCAATAACGCCTCCCTTGGCAAGGTTCTGGGGCCGGCCTTCTCCCGCAATGAAATGCCGGCGGTTGTGCGCAAGATCTTTGACGTGTATGTGGAACATAGGCAACAGGAAGAAGCGTTTAGCGATTGCTACCAACGCATCGGTATCGACCCTTTCAAGGAGCGTGTATATGCCAAAGCTGATTAAAGATGGCGCGCTTGCTGAAGACAAGTGGCAGCTGGTCGAACAGGGGCAACTGGAATCGGGACTTGAACTTACCGGCGATAAGCACTGGTTGGTTCCCCTGTCCTATTGGAACGATATTGAATCCACCCTGGAAAAGGATCAGCAGCACATCGGCGTCTGGGTAGACGGAAATGAAGCCGCGGCAAGCTTCCGCGGCAAGGCGGACAGAATTCCTCTGATCGCCATCAAGTTCCCCGTTTTTACCGATGGCCGAGGCTTTTCCCTGGCCCGTCAACTGCGCGAACAGCACGATTTCAAGGGGGAACTGCGAGCCATGGGCTATTTCCTCCAGGACCAGCTTTTCTACCTCAGCCGTTGCGGCTTCAACGCATTCCTGGTCAAGGACGATGCCAACATCCCTTCCCTGCTGGAAAGTCTCCACGATTTCAGCAACAGTTATCAGGCCGCTGTTGATGAACCGAGGCCGCTGTTTAGACGGCGGGCTTAGGACAAGCTGCAAGCTGCAAGCTGCAAGCTGCAAGCTAAAAATTATCGGGAAAAGGGAAAAGAATATTACTGCAAGGTCATAGTTCGCCGGAACAACTGAACCTACTACCGGCATCCGGCAAGTCGGGTTACGCCGCTTC
>CAZEWY010000281.1:0-2831 GCA_964515945.1 uncultured Cellvibrionaceae bacterium | reverse complement strand
CGTGCAGACTTCCTGCAGGCCCGTCTTTGCCAAGCCAATGTATCGGCTCTGGCGGCTAACGAAACAGCGGTCAACAGCCGCATTGAAGCCAACAATACCCAAGGCTTTTCCAGTCAGGAACCGCAAGCTGACGAAACCCAGGCCCGTGAAACCCAGACCAGTAGCGCCCAGGCAAGCTCGGACACTCACGCTCGCAACAGCGCGCGAGTCAGCCTGAATGCGGACGAAGGCGCGGCGACACGGATCAAGGAAAACAGCCAGTCCAGTGCCGCTCAGGCGGTCTCTCTCGGAGGCAAGGTTGCCAGTCGTACCGAACAAAGTGGCGAGGCCGCCGCAGAAGGCGCCGCGTCGACCGAGACCGATGCCAACTTCGATCAAAGCACCGATCTGGCGGTGGAGACTCTTGATGGTGTGGCCATTGACCTCACCAACATTTCCCTAAACAACACGGTCGCCGCCGAAGTGTCCAGCACCGTCCAAGCCTCTGCCGCAGCGACTCTGTCCGAAGCCCAGGACTTGGCCGTGTCAATTGCCGGTGAAGTCGAAAATTCCAGTGCCGCCATAGTGGCGACCACGGAAGATTCGCTCCGCGCCGCACAGGGTGCCGTGGATGCCAGCGCCGATGTCACCTCGGAGATGAGCAATTCCGTGGAGTCATCCATGGACACCGCGAGCATTGGTTCCGATCTGTCCAGCGACGTCATGGGCAGCGCCAGTGGCAGCGCTTTCTAGACATCAGCTAAAAAAGGAAGCGGTGTGAATGCAGGCATTCATACCGCTTCCACTTTACGTCAGGAGAAAAAAGATGAAACCGACATTACTGGCTTCCGGAATCCTTATCAGTGCCATGGTTTCCTGGAATGCCCACGCACAAACAGTGGAACAGGGCGATACCGAGGAGCAGGCCGAGCTCGATATCATCATGACAATCGTTGATGAAAATGATACGCCCGACGCCGTATTTCAGCGCATTGAACTGCCCCCGGCCACGGCCTCGGTTCCGGACATCCAACTGCCACAGGTCGAAGTGGTGGAAGAGCTGGAAGCTATCAATCAGGCTGTGGACAACCTGACCGAAGATACCGCGGACACCGTCACGGAAACAATCAATGACGCTTTATCTTCCGGCAATATCGATGATCTGCCAGGTGATATCAAGGAGACAATTTCCGAGGATGTTCTCGATGATCTGGTTGATGACCGCAGCGAGGCTATTGATGAGGCCATAGACGATCTCGACGATTCTCTTGACTCCACCGAAAGCGTTGACGAAGCCATAGACCAGCTTGACGGTTCCCTGAAAGGTGTGGAAGACGCCACCGAGATGGAGCAGATGATCGAGCTTGATGAAGCCATGGAGACTATTGGCGGCGTGGAAGGCCTGTAATTTTCGCCCCGTTGCGGCGCAAGGCAAGTCAAAGAGATTGCGGGAGAGAACAGTGAACAAAATCGGCTATCAGATAATAACGCTGCTGCTGTGCATCGCGCTTGGCGCGGGCACGCAAGCTGCTGAAAACCGCGCGTTCGAACAGGGCGCGCGCGCATTCAAGGCGGGAGACTACAGCACGGCCCTGGATTATTTCAATCAGGCGAGAGCAGCGGGCAACCACAAGGCAACGCTCATTTATAACCAGGGCGTTACCCTTTATAAACTCGGCAGACTTGAGGAAGCCGCGCAGGTATTTGGCGAACTGCTCGCCAACCAAAAATGGATGGATCTCGCGCGCTACAATTTGGGCCGTATTGCGGAGGACCGCAAGGACAATGCGGGTGCCTACGACTGGTATTTCAAGGTGAGTCAGCACACCACTAATGCAAAGCTGCGCGGTTTGGCACAAAAGAAACTGGCCACGCTGGCCAAGACAGTAAAGAAGGCACCGGCCGCGACAGCCACCGCGGAATCCAGCGACAAGAAAGGCCTTGTATTATTGAGTCTGGGAGCGGCGAGTGATGACAACGCCACCAGCATGGCCGATGAACTTTCCAGTCGTTCGTCCGACACCGGGGACATTTATATGCACGGGCTTGCCTACGGGCACCGCTACCTGAGTGGGCAAAAGGGTGACGGGGTGAAACTCTATGGCCTCGCCTATGCGCGTCGGTTTCAGACTTACAGCACCTTTGATGCAACCGTCATGGGTGTGGGCGGCGCCCGGGAAATGACCTTTGACGACTTGGCGGCGGAAGTTGGAGCCCGTTTTATCAGAGCCACCGTCGACTCCGCTCACCTCGCCAATCAATACACCATTTCCGCCAAACTCGAGCAACCACTGCCAGTGGGGCGTGCCGAGCTGGATTACCAGAGTAGTTATTTCGATGCGGCCGAAGCCTATGCGCAAATCACCGGCTGGCAGCACCAAGTGCAACTGGCCTGGCGGCACAGCCTCGGCAAGGTCACCCTTGAGCCCGCCATCAAATGGCAAACCAACCAGCGCGAAGACCGGGAAATCAACGGCAATTATTACAGTTATTCGCCGACCAGCCTCGGCTTTCTGTTGGATCTGAAATGGAAACTCACCAGTGATCTGAGCCTGCACTCCGCTGTGGAATGGTCACAGGCAAGCTACAGCGGCGAAAACCGCATGACCGATATCGGCGGCATTGCCAAGGAACGACAGCGCGAGAACCAGCGCCGCGAGTGGGCGTTGGGAGCCGATTACCGTCTATCGTCCCACTGGACGCTGAAAGGTGAATACAGCCACACCAATGTCGACGATGAATTCGATATTTACAGTTACGACAAAAATGTTCTGGGGGTGAAGCTGGAGTTTGTTTATTAGCAGGCTGTTGAAATAGGCACAGGGTTTCCCGCTTGATTCCAGAAATTCATA
>CAZEWY010000280.1:0-2838 GCA_964515945.1 uncultured Cellvibrionaceae bacterium | reverse complement strand
TTCGTCACGTTGGCCTGGGCTTTTTGGCATGATGATTTCTCGGTTAAATACGTAGCCAACCATTCCAACAGTCTTCTGCCGGACCACTACAAACTCAGTGCCGTCTGGGGTGGTCATGAGGGATCACTGTTGTTGTGGGGGCTGGTGCTGTCCGGCTGGATGCTGGCGGTGAGCATCTGGAGTCGGGGACTACCTCTGGACATACTGGCGCGAGTGTTGTCGGTGATGGGCATGATCAGCGTCGGTTTTCTGCTGTTCATGTTGCTGACGTCCAACCCTTTTGAGCGCATTCTGCCCAATGTGCCGGCTCAGGGCAGTGACCTCAACCCTCTGCTTCAGGATTTCGGGCTCATAGTCCACCCGCCCATGCTTTACATGGGATACGTCGGCTTTTCGGTGGCCTTTGCCTTTGCCATAGCCGCGCTCCTGTCCGGCCGTCTCGACAGTGCCTGGGCGCGATGGTCCCGCCCCTGGACCAATCTCGCCTGGGGCTTCCTCACCCTGGGGATAGGTCTGGGCAGCTGGTGGGCCTATTATGAATTGGGCTGGGGTGGCTGGTGGTTTTGGGATCCGGTGGAGAATGCATCCTTTATGCCCTGGCTGGTCGGCACTGCACTGATTCACTCTCTGGCCGTCACCGAAAAACGCGGTGCGTTCAAAAGCTGGACCATACTCCTCGCCATAGCCGCTTTTTCCCTGAGTCTGCTGGGTACTTTTCTGGTGCGCTCCGGGGTGCTTACCTCGGTGCATGCCTTCGCCTCCGATCCCGAGCGCGGTGTTTTCATTCTGGCGTTTCTGCTCGTGGTGGTGGGTGGCTCCCTCACACTTTACGCGGTGCGTGCGCCCCAGGTAAAAAGCGCCACCGGTTCCGCCTTTTTCTCCCGGGAAACCTTCCTGCTGGGTAATAATGTGCTGTTTGTAGCCGCCGCTGTGATGGTGCTGCTGGGAACTTTGTATCCGCTGGTATCTTCCGCCTTCAACTGGGGTAAGATTTCGGTGGGCGAACCCTATTTCCGCATCATGTTCGTGCCTTTGATGAGTTTGGTGGCCGTGCTTTTGGGCGTGGGTATCATGATGAACTGGAAAAAAACCCGGTTCGCCTCCATCAGCGTCTGGCAGATCTGGCCGTTGCTCATCAGCCTTATTCTGGGTTTGTTGCTGCCGCTGTTGGAGACGGATGGCTACAGGCTGAGTGCGGTGTTGACGGTCACTCTGGGTACGTGGGTTATCGCCGCGAGTATCAGTGATATCTGCCGCAAACTGCGCAATCGCAGCCCCTGGTGGGAAGGCCTCAATCGTTTGAGTCTCAGCTATTACGGCATGATGGTGGCGCACATGGGTTTTGCCATTGCGCTCCTGGGGGCGGCCTTGACCAGCATATACAGCGATCAGCGCGATGTGCGGCTCGCCTATGGTGAGCAGGTCGCGGTGGGCGGCTATCACTATGAGTTGGTGGCCGTCACCAGTGCCCGCGGTCCCAACTACGTGGCCGATGTGGGCGAAATTCGCGTACTCGACGGCGACCGGTTGGTGGTGGAGTTGACGCCGGAAAAAAGACGTTATCTATCCGGAGGTAATACCCTGACCGAAGCGGCCATAGATGCCGGCTTCTGGCGGGACCTTTATGTGGCTCTCGGAGAAAAACTGGATACCACGGCCTGGTCCGTCCGCATCCATTACAAACCTTTCGTGCGCTGGATTTGGCTGGGTGCCATTCTCATGGCTCTCGGCGCCATAATGGCACTGATCGACAAGCGTTATCGTATCCGCAGAGTCGCGGACAGTGCGGCTTCCGAGAGCGAACAACCGAATTCGACGACTGTGACAGGGGAGACTTGATGAGTCGCATTGCCCTATTTGTACCTTTGCTGATTTTTATGGCACTGGCCGTGCTCTTGTGGCGAGGTTTGTCACTTGATCCCACGGACATGCCGTCGGCACTCATAGACCGGCCCCTGCCGGAATTCGAGTTGCCGCGTCTGGCGCAACCGGAGCAGACCATCAGCACCGGTGACCTGGTGGGCAAACCTTTTCTGCTCAATGTCTGGGCAACCTGGTGTATTACCTGCCGCGCCGAGCATCCGTTCCTGGTGGAGCTTGCCAAGATGGGGGTGCCCATCTATGGCGTCAACTACAAGGATGACAGCGACATGGCCCGCCAGTGGCTGGAGGATCTGGGAAATCCCTACCGGGCCAACATTGTCGACGCCCAGGGCGATCTGGGTATGGACCTCGGCGTTTTCGGCGCCCCTGAAACCTATGTGGTCGATGCTGAGGGCGTGATTCAGTACAAGCACGTGGGCATGGTCGACGAAAAGGTTTGGGTTCAGCAGATAGCTCCCGTTCTATTTTCCCAGACGCCTTGATTCGGCGCGACGGCCCCGGGGAAACATGGCCCCGAAAGATGGCCCGGAAAAAGGGAGCCTAAATTGCCGCCCTGTTGTCTACCCCTGATGTTGCCTATCGAGAGATCCGTTCATGTCTGATTCTATCGCGCCAGTCAGTGATGACGCGGCTGATTTGGAGGTCCCGCATATCCGGCTGTTGCCGGAATGGTCCCCCTGCCGCGCCGTGCTGCTGGCATGGCCATATCCGGGCAGTGACTGGCAAGATAGCTTGCCCGCCGTCACTCAGTGCTATTGGCAATTGCTGGCCGCGCTTCTCGCCGATGCCTCCGACCCGGTTCAGGCGTGGGTCATGCTGCATCCGAGCATGAACAGTTCGGCATGGCTGTCGGAATTCGAGGAACAGGGACTGCCCCGCGAGCCTGTGAAGATTATCGATCATATCGCCTATGACGATACCTGGATCCGGGACTACGGCCCCCTGTCCATGGGC
>CAZEWY010000279.1:0-2841 GCA_964515945.1 uncultured Cellvibrionaceae bacterium | reverse complement strand
ACCACCGCCATAGCTGGCGGCAGCCGTGTCGTAGCGGTCGTAGGGCATGGTCGCGCCGCGGCCGGTGGGTGGCGGGGGCGGTGGGGGCGGCGTCCACTCTTCCAGGGTGGTTCCCGTTACGCTGTTGCTCAGGCTGGATGTACCAAACTCGTTATAGGCGCGCACCGCGTAGCTGTAGCTGGTTTGCGGCGTCAAGCCGGTATCTTCGTAGGCTGTGGAGGTAATGTTCGCCACCACGCTGCCGTCGCGCAGCACTTCATAGCCGTCGGCCAGATCCGCGCCGTCCCAGGCCAGGAAAATGGAGACGTCTGTCTCACCCGTAACAGCCAGGTTCTGCGGTGTGGCCGGCGGGATTGGATCCGGGTAGCCGTAGACTTCGATTTCCGAAATTTGCGCGGCCGGCCAGCCGGTATTGCCGGTGACGTTGAGACGAACATATCGCGCGGCGGTTTCCGCAAAGTTGATGGTCACCGTATTAGCACTGTTGGGGTTGAAGCTATAGCCCGCCGAATTCACGATGGTACTGAAGCTGGAGCCATCGGTGCTGCCGCGGATCGACAGGGTTTGAGTGCGCGTGGCCCAGGCGGGGTCATTGGGCAGCTTCAATACCACTTGACTGACGAAGTGGGTGGAGCCCAGGTCGACGGTCAGCGTCTGCGGAAACTGATTGTTGGCGCTTTCCCAATAGCTGGCCTGGTTGCCGTCGGTGGCATTGGCCGCGACATGAATGGCGACGGTGCTGCTCACGGTGACCGGCTGGCCGGTGGAGACATTACTGGTGTCGGGGTCCGGTTCGGTGGAACCGTCGGTTGTCGCGCTGACGCTGTTGCTCTCACCGGAATTGCCGGTCTGGTTATAGGCGCGCACGGTGTAGGAGTAGCTGGTGTTTTCCGCGAGCCCGGTATCCTGATAGGAAGTTGCGGTGGTCGAGTCTATGACGCTGCCATTGCGCAGCACGTCGTAGCCATCGGCGCCATTGGCACTGCTCCAGGACAGGGACACCGAGGAGGTGGTCACGTCGGTGACGGTGAGATTCTGAGGCGTGGCGGGCACCTGTGGGTCCGGATCGCCAGAGTCGCTGGAGAACTCTATCCAGTTAATGTTGAATAGGCCACCCGTGGCGGTACCGGCAAATACCAGATACAGGTCGTGAACACCATTGGCGGAGACACTGGCATTTTCCGTTACCCAATTTTGCCAGCCACCGGTGTAGCTCACATTCACGCTGCCAATAAGCTGGCCACTGACGCTGTCCAGACGGAATTCAATGGTGCCACCGGCATGATCGCTGGCCACGCGGGCATCCACACTGGCCGCGCCGCTGCCAAAGTCGACGTCTTCAAACAACAACCAATCACCATTGTCGATCCAGCCAACGTTTTGTCCACCACCGGCATCGCTGGTGGTTTCGGTTTGAATGCCGCTCATGGCGTCGTAAGAGGTCGCTTTGATTTGACTGAAGGCATTGATGGGGTCCGGGTTCGGGTCCGTCGTCGAACCATAGACTTCAAATTCAGAAATTTGACCGGCGATCCACCCGGTATTTCCGGTGATGTTCAATCTGACATAACGGGCGCTGGATCCAGCGAAACTGATCGACACCACATTGCTGTTGGCGGGGTCGAACACATAGCCGTTCGAACCGACAATGGTTGAATAGTTGACGCCATCCGTACTGCCCTGGATGGACATGGTTTGGGTGCGACTGCCCCAGAAATCCGGCAGCTTCAATACCACCTGATTCACATCATAAGCGCCGCCAAGGTCGACCGTCAGGGACTGCGGAAAAGCGTTGTTCTGGCTTTCCCAATAGCTGCCCTGATTGCCGTCATTGGCGTTGGAAGCATGGTAAACATCGTTCCAGCTACTGGCACTCATGGTCTTTCCCGACGCCAGATTTGTCTGGGCGGAAGTATGTGCCGCGAACAGGATAAGCAATAGGACGACGATAAATCCGCCGCCTGGATAACTCGATCTAAAGAATTTCATTATTCGACCCTCACTGTTGTGGAGTTCATTGGATTTGAGAAATTTTTACATCTTTTTATGCACTGCCTGGGGCGCGCGCTGTTTATGGACCGATCCAGTAGCCTTAACACGCAGAACGTCCTTATTATTTTTTACGCTTCTTGTGTTGCTACAGATGAATAAAAAAGGAGCAGAGAAATTCGATACCTCAACCAATAAGGGGAACATCAGAAAGGGCATCCTCTGCTCAACCGAGCAATGGGACTGCGGGGTAATGCATCCTCTGCTCTACACGCCGAGGAACGGCTTGTTCATTTTCATACTCTTGTTTCCTGCGTTTATTTCTGTACTTATTTTTCTGCAACCAAACTGATTGCCACACCACCACCCGGCGCCAACGGCAGGATAAATTTATCCGTGGCGGCGACCGTCTTCTCCTCGATAACATAGGCCGCTGGGTTGGTTTTATAGTGCGCGTCCGGCGCATCCTTGTAGATCCGGGCCTTGTACCTCTGACCCGGCTCGAGAAAGTCCAGATTCAGTTCCAGATTGCGTTTCTTCTCGTCGGTGATGGCGCCAACAAACCAGTTGTCACTGTCCCGCTGCTGTCGAGCAATGGCGATGTAATCACCAATTTTGCCGTCGAGCACCTTGGTGGTTTCCCAGTCCACGGCAACATCCTTGATGAACTGGAAGGCATCCAGATGCTTTTCGTAGTTTTCGGGAAGATCCGCAGCCATCTGCACGGGAGAATAAAGCACCACATAAAGCGCCAACTGTTTGGCCAAGGTGGTGTTGACCTGGTTATTGGGCCGGCTCGGCGCATCCTTGTAGATCCGGGCCTTGTACCTCTGACCCGGCTCGAGAAAGTCC
>CAZEWY010000278.1:0-2868 GCA_964515945.1 uncultured Cellvibrionaceae bacterium | reverse complement strand
TTTTCCCTGTTCGGCAGACTATCCATACCGACGTCCGGTGCGCTAGTTCTTTGGCTGATATCGGGGCTGGCCACCGGTATTTTATGGCTGTGGGCAGTGGCACCGGCAGGCTTTTGGTACAGGTTCGTTCGCGATGAAAATGGTTGTCTGATGGTGTCCGTCGCTATCAGTGCTCTTGTTTGGTCGCTGGCGCAATTTACCAGCCATCTTTGGGGTCCTCTGAGCGAAGCCACATTTCATGTGTCGGCGTTTCTGCTGGAATTCCAGAATGCGGATTTAACGATTAACCCTGAAGAAAGAATTCTGGGTTCCGGTGACTTTGTCGTTAATATCGCGGCTGCCTGTTCCGGTTATGAAGGCATGGGCTTGATACTTGCCTTCACTGGCGTTTACCTGTACGCATACCGCCGGGATTTCCATTTTCCTCATGCCCTGTTGTTGTTCCCGGTGGGTATGATCTGCATCTGGCTGCTCAATTCTGTTCGTATTGTAACGCTGATTCTTATCGGCAGTGTCTGGTCTCCGGAAGTCGCCATCGGTGGGTTTCACAGTCAGGCCGGCTGGATAATGTTTATCGTCTGCGCGCTAGGCATTCTCGGGCTCGCCCATGGCAGCCGTTTTTTTTCCAACGTCCACCAGACCTCGGAGAAAAAAATTTACCGCCTGGAATCGAGCCTGAACCTGCCCATGGCCACTTTGATTCCGCTGGTGGTCCTGTTGGCGGCGACACTTTTGACGATGGCATTCTCTGCCGGATTTGCATGGCTATACCCACTGCGGGTGCTGGTGACGGCCTTGGCCATCGGTTATTGCTGGCGATTTTACGGTATGGGATCTTATCGACCCGGTGTTGAGCCATTTGCCGCGGGAGTGGTGGTGGCAGTGATCTGGTTTTTGCTGGTGCCCCCCAATCCGGAAACCGACAGGCTCCACAATGAAGCGCTAACGGCTGGGCCATTAATATTATCCGCTTTATGGGTGGTATTCCGTTTCATCGGCGCAGTAATAACCGTTCCCATTGCCGAGGAGCTGGCATTTCGTGCTTACGTCTTGTGCCGGGCATCATCGGCGGAGGTGGTCACTAAAGGGCGCCTCCCTCTGTCAATAGTAGGTCTGATGGTATCATCGGTAGGTTTTGGTTTGTTGCATGGCTCCTGGTTGGCAGGTACGCTGGCCGGCTTGATCTATGGCATCCTGCGCCTCAGAAGTGAGACTATCGTTGACGCTGTGGTGGCCCATGGGGTGACCAATGCATTGCTGTTTGTCGTTACACTTTTGACAGGCTACTGGTATCTGCTTTAGTTTGAGGCGCGACTAGCGGAACCTAATAAAAAAGGCGGGACAGCAATACCGGAATTGCGGTTTCCACCCGTAGAATACGCTGCCCGAGTTGTATGGGTGTGAATCCTGCCCGCTGAAACAAATCCAGCTCGCGAGGGATAAAACCTCCCTCGGGTCCGATGGCCAGGATTGTCGGCGTGTTCGGCTGATGTGGGCAGGGTCCGTAGTCACCGGGATGCGCAATCAAACGGCTTTTACCCCCGGCAAGTGCCGGCAGTTCATCTTCGATAAAAGGTTTGAACCGCCGGTGAAAACTCACCTCCGGCAACTGTGTGGCCCTGGCTTGCTCAAGCCCCGTGACCAATTGCTGATGGATGTTTTCAGCCAGCAATAGGGGTGTTTGCCAGTAGCTTTTCTCCACGCGCTCCGTCTGTATCAGACAAAGCCGTTCGACACCCATGGTGGCGATGGTTTGCAGCGAACGTTGTAACATGCGCGGGCGTGGCAGGGCCAGTATCAGGGTGACGGGTAACAGGGGCGGTGGCGGTTGCTCGAGCAGGCCCAGCGACAGCTCCACGGTATCCTCCAGAATGGCGCTGATCCGCGCCTCGCCCACGGCCCCATTGATGCGCCCGACACACAGACTGTCGCCTGGCCGGCAGCCCAGGACCTGGGTCAGGTGGGTATGATAAGGTTTGCCGAGGCGTGCAGTGGTATCGCTGATCATATGGTGATCTTCGATTATCAGCAGGTTCATGGGCGGTTGCTTTACAGTGGTTGCTTTACCATGATAATGGGGGTGAATGGCGCCCCCGCCAGGATTCGAACCTGGATCTAGGCCTTAGGAGGGCCTTGTTCTATCCATTGAACTACGGAGGCGCAATTGGCGCAGACAACAAACCTCGGCAAGCGCAAGTTTGTGCGGGGGGAATAATACAGGCAGAGGTGGTAGGGGGCAAATTGTGCCTTGAATAGCCATCCCCATGAGGAACCCATGTCCCTTTCTATGTCACTTGCCACCTCACATTCCAGGCCACTTTCCCTGTCCATTGTCGTGCCCACCCTGAACGAGGCCGATCACATGAATTCCCTGCCCATGGCGCTGACCGCGCTGCGTCGGGCGGGTGCTGAAGTGATCCTGGCCGATGGCGGCAGCGGTGACGGCACTCCGGATTTGGTGGATAGCGCCACACGGGTACTTCGTGCACCATCGGGCAGGGCCCGGCAAATGAATGCGGGTGCGGCTGTCGCCCAAGGTGAGTGGTTACTGTTTTTGCACGCGGATACGCGATTGCCGGCGGCGGTCGAGGAGATGTTGCCAGAGCTTATGGCCAGTGGCGAAGCAGACTGGGGATTCTTCCCGGTGCAACTGACGGGTGGAGCGCCGCTGCTGCGCTGGGTCGAGAAGGGGATCAACTGGCGTTCACGCTGGAGCCGGATAGCGACGGGAGATCAGGCTATTTTCATCCGCAAAAGTCGGTTCGAAGCGCTTGGTGGCTTTGCCGATATCCCGCTGATGGAGGACATCGAGCTTTGCAAACGTCTCAAACAGGGTGGCACACGGCCCATAATATTCGGGCAGCCGGT
>CAZEWY010000277.1:0-3006 GCA_964515945.1 uncultured Cellvibrionaceae bacterium | reverse complement strand
CGAATGAAGGCGGTGCCGGCGTCACCATGCGCTTTACCATGCCCGACTCCGGGGACGGCATGGGCCTGAACGGTTCGCTGGATGTTTATGTGAACGGCGCCTACGCCGAAACGGTAGACCTGACGTCCTACTACAATTACCAGTACTTCACCCCGGGCAGCGGGCACCCCGCGGATACACCTTCAGGTGGGCAAATTCCGCTCTTCCGCTTCGACGAAGCACACTGGAAACTGGGCGCTCCTCTACAGCCTGGTGACACCATCCGCATTATGAAGACCAATGGCGATGGCCTGGAGTACGGGGTTGACTTCCTCGAAATCGAGCCGGTTCCCGCACCCATCCCACGTCCCGGAAACTCGGCCTCCGTGACCGATTACGGCGCGATTGCCAACGACGGGCAGGATGACCTCGCAGCCTTTAGCATGGCCGTGGATGCCGCCGTCGCAGCGGGCCAAAGCCTGTATATTCCATCGGGCACCTTCCACCTGGGCAGCATGTGGGAAGTCGGTTCCGCCGCCAACATGATTCAGGACATCACCATCATGGGTGCGGGTATCTGGCATACCAATATCCAGTTCACCAACCCCAATATCGCGTCCGGCGGTATTTCCCTCCGCGTACAGGGCCAGCTTGATTTCAGCCATATCTACATGAATTCAATGCTGCGTTCGCGCTATAACCAGGGGGCTATCTACAAAGCCTTTATGGACAACCTTGGCACCAATTCCCATGTGCACGATATTTGGGTGGAACACTTCGAGTGCGGTTTCTGGGTGGGCGACTATGCGCATACACCGGCCATTCATGCCGAGGGACTGCTGATTGAGAACGCGCGCGTGCGCAACAACCTGGCCGACGGCATCAACTTCGCCCAGGGCACCAGCAACTCCACCGTGCGCAACAGCAGCATACGCAACAACGGTGACGATGGCCTGGCCGTGTGGACCAGCAACGTCAATGGTGCGCCTCCGGGCGTGAATAACACCTTCGAGTACAACACCATTGAATTCCAGTGGCGCGCGGCGGGCATTGCGTTCTTCGGCGGCAGCGGGCACCAGGCGAACCACAACCTGATTGTGGATGGCGTTGGCAGCTCCGGCTTTAGAATGAACACTGTGTTCCCCGGCTATCACTTCGAGAACAATACCGGCATTGTGTTCTCGGATAGCACCATCATAAGGAGTGGCACAAGCCTGGATACCTGGGGTGGTGAACGCGGCGCGATCGACCTGGAGGCTTCCAACAGCTCGATTCGCAACGTCACCATCTCCAACATCGATATCTACGATACACAGCGCAGTGCCATTCAGATGGGATATAGCGGCGGGTTCGAAAACGTCGTGTTCAACAACATCGTCATCGACGGCACCGGTCTTGACGGCGTAACCACGTCGCGGTTCTCTAGCCCGCACCCGGGTGCCGCCATTTACGTCTACACCAACAATGGTACGGCGACCTTCAATAACCTGACGACCAGCAATGTCGCCCACCCGGATACGCATTTCATACGGGATGGCTTTAACCTGATCATTCAGTAGGTTCTTACGCCCCGAGGCAACTCGGGGCGTCTTTTCGTCATCTGTCCCGCTGTAGCCATGGACCACTTCTCATTGTCTCACCCCGCTGGTCTGATCAGAGCCCTCAAGTGTCTTCGCCGGTTCCCTGACCCGGTATTTGCGGGTATTATCAATAGGCAGCAAAGTCAGCGCCTCAAAATAATAAGTTGAATGGGAGTAGCGCCATGATAGGTATCAAAGAAATTGCCAAGGAAGCCAATGTCTGCCCGGCGACTGTGTCGCGGGTCATTCGCACACCGGAACTGGTTACCGAAGCAAAACGCAAACTGGTTCAGGAAGTCATAGAACGCACCGGCTACACACCCAATGCCCTCGGTGTGAGTCTGCGTAAATCCAAAACCTATAATCTGGTGGCCGTGATCCCGGATGCGATAAGCGCATTCAATTACCCGGTTATTCGCGCAATCGAAAGCATCGCGCTGGAGAATGGCTACTCGCTATTGCTGGGGGATACCCAGGAAATGGAAAGCCGGGAGCGATCCTTTGCCGCCATGGTCCGCTCCCGCCAGGCCGACGGCATTTTGTTGTTTTGCTCCCGTTTACCCTTCGACGTCGATCCCACACGGCCCCTGTCCGAACAGTTGCCGCCCATCGTCAATGCCTGTGAACCCGTGCCCATCGACGGCTTGCCGAAGGTCAATATTGATAACGTGGCGGCGGCGGAAGATGCGACCAATTACCTGTTGTCCCTGGGGCACAGGCGCATCGGCGTGATTGCCGGCAACATGACCGCGCCGAGTACCATCGGGCGTCTGAAAGGCTATAAACGCGCGCTCGAAAAGGCCGGCCTGCCGTTTGAAGAGGAATTGCTGAAAATAGCGGATTACGGTTTGGACAAGGCGGAGATAGCCACGCGAGAACTCGCCAGCCTCGGCACGCCACCCACGGCGATTTTCGCGTTCAGCGATGAAATGGCCATGAGCTGCCTGGCAACGCTACACAGTATGGGTTTCAGTATCCCGCGGGATTTTTCCGTCATGGGGTTCGATAATATTTCAAACTCCCAATACTACACCCCAGCCCTGACCACGGTTGCGCAACCACTGGCAGACATCGGCACCGCCTGCATGGAACTGCTGCTGCCGCAGTTGAACGGCGAACCAATGGTGGAGTGCAATCGCATACTTCCGCACAAGCTTGTTATTCGCAAGAGTACGGCGCCCGTGGGGATTGTTAGCCGGTATTGAGGCGGGGGCGGTAATCCGAATACCTTTTTTAACATTCAACGGCGTGATGTAGTTACCCGTAGGTCGGGTTAGATGCGAGTCCTGCGAGCGTCGTACCCGACAATCCATAATTTGGATGGGCTGCAAGGCGACTCATCCGGGGCAAGGAACCTGTCTTCTTCATGATTTTATTACTGTAATAGAGGTGTCCTAACAGGCTGTTGAAATTCCCCTGCATGGGTACCGGCTTTGGTAAAATAGCG
>CAZEWY010000276.1:0-3033 GCA_964515945.1 uncultured Cellvibrionaceae bacterium | reverse complement strand
CCATGTGCGCTCCATCGCCCAGCCCTGTGACACCAACAAGGCCATTGCCCAGGTGGGCTCCATCTCCGCCAACTCCGACGAGTCCATCGGCAGCATTATTGCCGAAGCCATGGAGAAAGTGGGTAAGGAAGGCGTGATTACCGTTGAAGAAGGTCAGGGTCTGGACAATGACCTGGACGTGGTTGAAGGTATGCAGTTCGACCGCGGCTACCTGTCGCCTTACTTTATCACCAACCAGGACAACATGAGTGTTGAGCATGAAAGCCCCTACATTCTGCTGGTTGACAAGAAGATCTCCAACATCCGTGAACTGCTGCCCATCCTGGAAGCTGTTGCAAAATCCGGTCGTCCGCTGATCATCGTCTCCGAAGATGTGGAAGGCGAAGCTCTGGCAACACTGGTGGTCAACAACATGCGTGGCATCGTCAAGGTTGCGGCCTGTAAGGCTCCCGGATTCGGCGACCGTCGCAAGGCCATGTTGCAGGACATCGCCATTCTGACCGGCGGCACCGTGATTTCCGAGGAAATCGGTCTGGATCTGGAAACCGCCACTCTGGAGCACCTGGGCCAGGCCAAGCGCGTGACCATGTCCAAGGAAAACACTGTTATCGTTGATGGCGCTGGCGCCGCGGCTGATATCCAGTCTCGCGTGTCTCAAATCCGCGCACAGATCGAAGATACGTCTTCCGACTATGATCGCGAAAAACTGCAGGAGCGTGTGGCCAAGCTGGCTGGCGGTGTTGCCGTCATCAAGGTCGGTGCCGCGACTGAAGTTGAAATGAAAGAGAAGAAAGCCCGTGTGGAAGATGCCCTGCATGCGACCCGTGCAGCTGTGGAAGAGGGCGTTGTGCCTGGCGGCGGTACTGCACTGGTTCGCGCCGTTGCCTCGATTGCGGACATGGTTGGCGACAACGAAGACCAGAATGCCGGTATCGGCATTGCCCGCCGAGCGCTCGAAGCTCCCATGCGCCAGATCGTTACCAATGCCGGTGAAGAGGCTTCCGTGGTGGCGGAACGCGTTCGAAACGGTGAAGGTAACTTCGGTTACAATGCCGCGACGGGCGAATTCGGCGATATGCTCGAAATGGGTATCCTGGATCCCGCAAAAGTCACGCGTACGGCTCTGCAGGCCGCAGGCTCCATTGCGGGTCTGATGATCACCACTCAGGCCATGGTCGCAGACAAGCCGGAAGAAAAATCCGGTGGCGGCATGCCGGATATGGGTGGCATGGGTGGTATGGGCGGCATGGGTGGTATGATGTAAACCCCCGAGCTACCGCTCTGATAGTGAAACCCCAGGAACGGCCCGCAACTGTGGGCCGTTTCAATTTGCGATACGTGTCGTAAGCAGTGTGTCGCTAACTCACAAACCGCTAACTCACAAACAAAGGAAGGACATATCATGGCTTTTGAATTACCTCCTCTCCCCTACGAAAAAAATGCATTGGCTCCTCATATGTCCGAGGAGACACTGGAATATCACTACGGCAAGCACCACAAGACCTACGTGGAAAAGCTGAATGCTGCTATTCCCGGTACCGAGTTTGAAGGCAAATCCCTGGAAGACATCATCAAAACCTCATCCGGTGGTGTTTTCAACAATTCCGCGCAGGTGTGGAACCACACATTTTTCTGGAACTGCCTGAGCCCCAATGGCGGCGGTGCACCCACCGGTGCCGTGGCGGAGGCCATCAACAAGTCTTTCGGCTCCTTCGACAAATTCAAGGAAGAGTTCAATGCTTCCGCCGTGGGCAATTTCGGTTCAGGCTGGACATGGTTGGTGAAGAATGCCGACGGTTCCCTGGCCGTGGTCAACACCTCCAATGCCGAAACTCCCCTCACCAATGCCAATACCAAGCCGCTGCTGACAGCCGATGTGTGGGAGCATGCCTATTACATCGACTACCGCAATGCGCGCCCGAAATATCTGGAGGGCTTCTGGAATCTGGTCAACTGGGATTTTGTGAACAGCAATCTTGGTTAATTGCCGGCAGGCATTTCAACCAAGGGTGTTAAGGCCCTGACGAGGGGCCGCTTGTTGCGGCCCCTGTCATATTGGTCGCGGGTTCCGGAGCGCCGAGCATCTGCTGTTATGGTTTATAATGTCATGATATTTCTGATGCGGTACCGAATTTCCGGGAACCGCTGTGACGCAAGAATGTGAATTTTATGACTGATGATCGCAAAGAACCCACGCTTTCACCCCTCAAGCCTGACCAGGACGAAATTCTGCGCCATCGGCAACGCACCGCCGATGGCGCCACCAAGCGCACCCCAACCGCCAATGTCCGGGCCAATACCGGCAGCCATCGGCCGGTTGTCGTGCGTTCCAAACTTGCCCCTTTTGCTTTCCTGCTCGCTATTACCGGGCTGGGGCTCGCCGGTTTTGCCTATTGGCAGCTGCTCGAAGCCGAAAAGGCCACCGAGGCCGCGCTGGTGCGCATCGCCGATCTCGAAAGCCGGCTGGAATTAACCGGTGACGAGACTCAAGCCTCCGCCGCCGCCATGCAGGCCAAACTGAAATGGGCGGACTCGGAAATCCGCAAACTCTGGGGCGTATCCTACGATACCAATCGCAAGGATATTGCCGCGAACAAGAGCGCCATCGCGGCTGTCGGTAAACAGGCCGGTGGCATCGAAAGCCGGGTGAACACATCCCTGAAAGAGATGCGGGCTGAAGTGAAGCTGGTCAATGATCTGGTTGAAGCCCAGCAAAGCACCCTCGACGAGGTGGAGAGAAATCGACTGCAGTTGCAAAAGCAGACGCAGCAAATGGCCGATGCCCTCAACCAGATCGAATCCACCCAGGCGGACTTGCAGTCCCGGGTCAAAGCCACCGAGCAGGCCATCGAAGCCATCGATAAATTCCGCATCAGCGTCAATCGCGATCTGCTGGAGTTGAGGTCTCAGGGCGGTACGCAATAGAAAAGGGAAAAGGGAAAAGGGAAAAGGGAAAAGGGAAAAGAATATGATGGATTGCCCCCGAAAAAGTAGACACCTTGTTTTCAATCCCTAGAGGACAAGGTGTTATGA
>CAZEWY010000275.1:1536-3034 GCA_964515945.1 uncultured Cellvibrionaceae bacterium | reverse complement strand
TTATAAATTTCTGGAATTAAGCGGGGAAGCCGGTGCTTATTTCAACAGCCTGTTAGTGTCCTGCGTACGGCAATACGTCGCCCGGGGAGGCGCTGCTCCAGTAGATCAAGTGTGACATCGAACTGGCCACGTTCGTAAGCATCCTGCTCTATGACGGACTCTGATAAGCTCGTGCCCACAAGCCGATAAATGTCATCTACTAATCCTTTAAAGTCGGGTAGTCCTGCAGAATAGGAAATACCTGCACCGCAGAAGAGCACTACTTGTCCATCTTCATGCGCCTGCAGGAGTGTATCTGGGATGTCAGGGCCGTTGGTGATGAATTGCATGATTGGTCTCGGCTTGAGTGCGCTTGTTTAGGGCTAAGGAAAGTTCATAGTTAATGCCTAGCTGTGAATCTGAGGAGTCAGAATACTCAGCGGCACGGCAAACAGCCTCTCGCCGAAGGGTAGGATATTTTCCCCATCGTAAAAAACCACGCCAGTGGCAAACTGGTCGCCGCAGGCCTCTTTCAGTTTTTTCAGGCCTTTGAAATCGCCTTGAGTAACAGTGGCAGCGGCCTTGATTTCGACACCTGCCAGCTGGCGGCCCTGTTCGATGATGATATCGACTTCTATTTTGTCTTTGTTGCGGAAATGGTAAAAAGCCAAGGGTTCATCGTGCCAATCCGCATATTTCCTCAGTTCCTGATAGATGAAGGTCTCCAGCAACTGGCCCAGCAGGGCTTTGTCTTGCCATAGAGTTTGATGGTTGACACCCAGCAGAGCACAAATCAGCCCGGTATCCGCGAGATGCATTTTGGGCGTCTTGATCAGACGGCTGAGCCGGTTGCTGTGCCAGGGTTGAAGTTGTTCGATCAGAAAGATCTGCTCCAGTAGCGTCAGATATTCACGAATCGTGGGACGGCTAATAGCAAAAGGGGCGGCAAGATCGGTGGCGTTAAACAATCGAGCGGTCTGGCTGGCTGCCAATGACAATAACCTGGATAGAATATCCAGATTCCGTATGCTGGCGATGTCCTGCACATCTCGTTGAATCAGGGTAGTTATGTAGTCCCTGTACCAAGTTGATCGCCGTTTCTCTGTGCTGCGTGCGATGGCTGCGGGGTAACCGCCCCGGCAGAGTATCTCTGCCATGGCTTCCCCAAGTCGCGGCAAGGCCTTTTTGTTGGTGACAGCGCTGAAACTGGCCTGGAACAACTGTTTCAGAAAGGCAGGTTTCTGGCCTGCGATTTCGCATTGGGCTAGCGGGCGTAAGCGGAGGATTTCCATGCGGCCAGCCAGGGAGTCGGCCAACTTGGGCAGCAGCAGGACGTTGGCAGAGCCGGTCAGGATAAAGCGACCCGATTGTCTGTTTCGATCCACACTGGCTTTGAGGCTTGTGAACAGTTCAGGCGCCCGTTGGATTTCATCCAGTATGACTTTCTCCGGCAGGCCTTGGACGAAGCCTACGGGGTCGACTTTGGCCGCCTGTAATTGGTTGTCGTCGTCAAAACTGA
>CAZEWY010000275.1:0-1526 GCA_964515945.1 uncultured Cellvibrionaceae bacterium | reverse complement strand
ACAGCCTGTGCCAGGGTGGTTTTGCCACACTGACGCGAGCCATGAATCAGAACGGCTGGTGTGTCCTGCAAGGCTTCGCGTAACTGCGCTTCTGTGTATCTGGCGTATTCCATATTGTTGGATGTGTTACTGAGGGTGTGCGTCCAAGAGTAAACCAGGCTTCGGCTAATTGAAAGTTTTGTTTCGTCTATGTGTAAGTTTTGCTTCGGCCAAATGAAAGTTATAAGAGGAGCGTAGGGCAAGTTGTGCGAGTGAAACGTTCAATAAGTGCTTGATATCTCGATATTTTTTATTTTTTATGTCATGTCTAAAAGGAAGCCATTGATTTGTATCAAGGGCTTCCGTTAGCGGTCTGATACCGGGTGAGTTTCAGGCCGATTTGCCTGTTTGTTGGCGGTCTCTTAACAGTATAAGGCGCCGACAGCCCCCTCAGACATTGAAGCGGAAATGCACCACGTCGCCGTCCTTCACCACGTATTCCTTGCCCTCCAGGCGCCATTTGCCGGCTTCCTTGGCGCCGGCCTCGCCCTTGTAGTTGACGAAATCTTCGTAGGCGACGACTTCCGCCCGGATAAAGCCCTTTTCGAAGTCCGTGTGTATTTTGCCGGCGGCCTGGGGAGCGGTGGCGCCTTTGGGAATCGTCCAGGCGCGCACTTCTTTCACGCCGGCGGTGAAATAGGTGTGTAGCCCCAGCAATTCGTAGCCGGCGCGGATCACGCGGTTCAGGCCCGGTTCGGACATGCCGAGTTCCTGCAGGAATTCGGCTTTTTCGTCGTCATCCAGCTCGGCGATCTCGGATTCCATTTTGTTGCAGATGGGGACCACCACGGCATTTTCTTCCGCGGCGATTTCGCGCACGGTATCCAGGTAGGGATTATTGTCGAAACCCTCTTCGTCCACATTGGCAATATACATGGTGGGTTTGACGGTGAGCAGGTTGAGGTCCTTCAACAGCTTCAAATCGTCGGCGCTCAGATCGAGGGAGCGCACGGGCTTGGCTTCGTTCAAGTGGGGATGCACGGTTTCCAGCAGCGCCTTCATCTGCATGGCGTACTTGTCCTGGCCCTTGGCGGCCTTGCTGAAGCGCAGTATGGCTTTTTCGACAGTATCGAGATCGGCCAGGGCCAGTTCCGTATTGATGACTTCGATATCCGAGCGTGGATTTATGGTGTTTTCCACGTGAATGACATTTTCGTCTTCAAAACAGCGCACCACATGGGCGATGGCATCGGTTTCGCGGATATTCGCGAGAAACTGGTTACCGAGGCCTTCGCCCTTGGAGGCGCCGGCTACCAGGCCGGCGATGTCCACGAATTCCATTGTGGTGGGAACCACCCGCTCGGGCTTGACGATTTCCGTCAATTTGTCCTGGCGCGGATCGGGCACGGAAACGACGCCGGCGTTGGGCTCGATGGTACAGAAGGGAAAGTTTTCCGCGTCTATGCCGGCTTGCGTGAGTGCATTGAAAAGCGTGGATTTGCCGACATTGGGCAGGCCCACGATACCGCAATTAAAACCCATAACTG
>CAZEWY010000274.1:0-3042 GCA_964515945.1 uncultured Cellvibrionaceae bacterium | reverse complement strand
GCCATCGCCAAGCGCGCGCCCTATGTGGACCTGATCTTTGGGCCGCAAACCCTGCACCGCCTGCCGGAAATGATGGAAACGCCGCGCAGCGATGGCGCCGTGGTGGTTGATATTTCCTTCCCGGAGATTGAGAAATTCGACAACCTGCCGCAGCCGGACGCCGAAGGGCCCACCGCCTTCGTCTCGGTGATGGAAGGTTGCTCCAAGTATTGCAGCTTCTGCGTGGTGCCCTACACCCGCGGTGAAGAGGTCAGCCGTCCGTTGGCGGATGTGCTCGACGAAGTGGCCCATCTGGCCACCCAAGGCGTGCGGGAAGTGAACCTGCTGGGGCAGAACGTCAATGCCTATCGCGGCGAAAGCCCCACGGGCACTGTCGATCTGGCGGAACTGATTACGCTGGTGGCGGCCATAGATGGCATTGACCGCATTCGCTTTACCACCTCGCACCCGGTGGAATTTACCGACAGCCTGATCGACGTCTACGCGGAAGTCCCGGAACTGGTGAGCCACGTGCACCTGCCGGTACAGAGCGGCTCGGACCGCATACTCATGGCCATGAAGCGGGGCCATACCGCCCTGGAATACAAGTCCAAGTTGCGCCGCCTGCGCGCCATCCGGCCCGATATCAGCTTTTCGTCGGACTTCATCGTCGGCTTCCCCGGCGAGACGGATGCGGATTTTGCCGCCACCATGAAGCTCATCGAAGATATCGGGTTTGATACCTCCTTCAGCTTCATCTACAGCCCCCGGCCCGGCACGCCCGCCGCCGACATGGCGGACGAAACGCCGGAAAGCGTCAAAAAGGAGCGCCTGGGCATTCTCCAGGCGCGCATCATCCAGCAGGCGCAGGCCATCAGCCGGCGCATGGTCGGCAATACCGAGCGGGTGCTGGTCACCGGGTACGCGAAGAAGGATCCGGGACAGCTATCCGGACGCACGGCCAACAACCGCGTGGTGAACTTTCGCTGCGACCAGCCGGAGCTGATCGGCAAGTTTGCGGATATCCTGATTGAAGAGGCCCTGCCGAACTCCCTGCGTGGCATTTTGGTGGGATCGGAACTTGACTGAGGCCGCACAAAAAGGGTTTCGCGCCCTTTTCTTATCAGTTAGGCTACGCTAAAGGAACCTCTGGTTAGTTCCAGATGGTTTCTGGCCTTCAGGCATTTCCGAGGTCAAGGCATCTTTTCAAAGGCGTGCCGACCGCCCGTCGAGAAAAGATAACGCGGAGATCGGGAATGCCTGAAGACCCCGGAGGGCGAGGCCAAAACGTCCATCCGCTGCGTTGCTCTTCTTGCCAAGGGCTAGCCATTGCCGGCGAAGAGCGCCTTGCGGACTGAACGTTTTGGCTCTCGCAGAAACCGTCTGGAACTAGCCAGAGGTTCCTAAACTAAACCCTTACAGGATGGTACCAATCCATTTGAATAGCCAACCACAGCCCCAAGCCCACCAGATTCTTCTTGAACCCAACGACGCCCGACGCCTGGCCATCCTCTGCGGCCAGTTTGGCAGCCATCTCAAACAGATTGAGAAGCGGCTGGATATTGCCATTCACAACCGTGGCAACAGCTTCGTCGTCGACGGCCCCGCTGACCGCGCAGACCTTGCCGGTCGCGTGCTCCAGCAGCTTTACACGGAAACCGCCACGGCGGAATTGCTGTCGCCGGAAGATGTTCACCTGGCCCTGCAGGAATCCGGGGCTGAAGCCCTGGCGGGCGGAGCCGCCGCGGAGAATCCGCAACTGCAGATTCCCGGCCTGATTCGCACCAAGAAGAGCACCATCAAGCCCCGGGGCGGCAATCAGCAGAAATATGTGCACGCGGTGCGCACCAATGACATCAACTTCGGCATAGGTCCCGCCGGTACCGGTAAAACCTATCTGGCCGTGGCCTGCGCCGTGGAGGCGCTTACCAAGGATGAGGTCGAGCGGATACTGTTGGTGCGTCCTGCGGTTGAAGCCGGCGAAAAGCTCGGCTTTCTGCCCGGCGACCTGGCCCAGAAGGTGGACCCCTACCTGCGCCCGCTCTACGACGCGCTCTATGAAATGCTCGGCTTCGAAACCGTCGGCAAGTTGATCGAACGCAGCGTCATTGAGGTGGCGCCCCTGGCTTACATGCGCGGACGCACGCTCAACAATGCCTTTGTCATTCTCGACGAAAGCCAGAATACCACCCGTGAGCAGATGAAGATGTTCCTCACCCGCCTCGGCTTTGGCTCCACCGCCGTGATAACCGGCGATCCGTCGCAGGTGGATCTACCGCGCGGACACGCCTCGGGCTTGCGCCATGCCCTGGAGGTTCTGGAGAAGGTGGACGGCATCAGCTTCACCTGGTTCACATCCAAGGACGTGGTGCGCCACCCCCTGGTGCAGCGCATTGTGGACGCCTATGAAATCTACGAAGAAAACAACCAGCACCACAGCCACCGAGACTAGTGCCTCAGACCTCTATGAACCCGACAGTTGATATACAGATCGCCACGGCGGACGACGACATTCCTTCAGAGCAGCAGTTCGAACACTGGGTTCGCGCCGCCCTGCCCACCGACAGAACCAACGTGGAGCTGACTATCCGCATCGTCGGCACCATCGAAAGCCAGACGTTGAACTCGCAGTACCGCCAGAAGGATAGCCCCACCAATGTGCTGTCCTTCCCCAGTGATCTGCCGCCGGAAGTGGATGTGCCGTTGCTGGGCGACCTGGTGATCTGCGCGCCCATTGTCGAGAATGAGGCCCGGGAGCAGCGCAAGAACCTGGAAGCCCACTGGGCTCACATGGTGGTACACGGGGTGCTGCATTTGCTGGGGTATGACCATGTCGACGACGAGGAAGCGGTCATCATGGAGCGGCTTGAGGCTGAAATTCTTGAAGGCCTGGAGTATGCCGATCCCTATGCCGAATGCCCTTAACAGGCTGTTGAAAAACTACCTGCGTTGCCATCGCGGCGTTAAAAATTGGCTCAAAATACTCATTTACTACGTGTAAACTCCGTTTTTTCGCCAATTTTTGCCTTGCGCTGACTGCCTCGCCAACGTTTTTCAACAGCC
>CAZEWY010000273.1:0-3062 GCA_964515945.1 uncultured Cellvibrionaceae bacterium | reverse complement strand
GTTCATTCTCCACGCAGGCTGAGTACGGGGATAACCAGCAGCACGCGGGATGGTACTTTAATAAAGTGGCCGGTGAGCTTTATGTGAGACCCGGCGGAAGCAGTAAGGAAGATATTACCGTAGCTATTACAAAGTAATAGCAAGTAAACCCTGAACCGATAAATCTCGTTTTAGATCGAGAAGCCCCAATTGAGCAACATGGATATAGGACTATCAAGACCATGAGATCCCACAAAATTTTCGCTTTGTTTTCGCTCGCGCTTTGTGCCTGCGCGTGGAGTTTTTCCGTCCAGGCAAAGGCCCAACCCGAGGTGCAACTGCACTGGCTGGAGGACGTCGCTTCCCATGAAGCCATCGGCGTGACATGGGGGGCTCCGTGGCCGCGCGGCACGGTTGAGGCCGAGAGTGAATTTACTCTGGAGTCCGAATCGGGACAGTCGCTCCCCGTGCAGAGTTGGCCACTGGCTTATTGGCCGGACGGCTCCCTGAAGTGGACCGGGCATGCAATCGCGCCGCTCGCCGGGGATGTCGGTGCACTGACACTTCGCCCCGGCGTTGCTGCGAAACCTAAACATTCTCTGACCGTGACCGAGAAGGGAAACACGATTCGTGTGGATACGGGCGCGATTCAAGTGGTGCTCTCGAAATCCGGCGACCAGCTGATTCATTCAATCATGCGAGACGGCCGGAAAACCCTGCGCAACGGCCGTCTGGTCATTCTTTCCCAGAGCCAAGCCGAGCCGGAAGTGGGCAAGCCGCTGACGGTGGAATCTTTCGCAGGTCGCGTCGACAACGTGACCCTTGAACAGGACGGACCATTGCGTGCCGTGGTCAAGCTGGAGGGCCAACATGTCGGCCGAAACGGGCGGGCCTGGATTCCCTTTGTGGTGCGCCTTTACTTCTACGCGGACGACGATTCGGTGCGCATGGTGCACACGATGATTTACGACGGCGATCAGAAGAAGGACTTCATCCGCGGCGTCGGCGTCCGTTTTGATGTGCCTTTGGAGGGGGCTCTGTACGATCGGCACGTGCGTTTTTCCGGCGAGGGTGACGGGCTCTTCGCGGAAGCCATACGGGGCATCACCGGCTTGCGGCGCGATCCCGGCGAAGCCGTAAGGGAGGCGCAAATCGCGGGTCGCGCAACGCCGCCCCTGGGCGAGTGGGCACCGAGCGTTTCCGAACGCCTGGACATGATCCCCGCCTTCGGCGATTACACGCTCTCTCAGCTGACGGCGGATTCGTTTGAAATTCGCAAGCGCACCAAGCCCGGTCTGGCCTGGTTGGATTCCGCCGAAGGCGCTCGCTCCAGCGGGCTGGGTTATATCGGTAGCCCCGAGGGCGGTGTGGCTTTCGGCATCCGTGACTTTTGGCAGAGCCATCCTTCCCAGCTTGATATTCGTAACGCAAGGACGGACGAAGCCGAAGTCACCCTATGGCTATGGGCGCCCGACGCCCGCGCCATGGACATGCGGTTTTACCATGACGATATGGGCTTGGATACTCATGAAAAGCAGCTCGAGGCCCTAGAGGTAACCTACGAAGATTACGAGCCTGGCTTCGCGAGCGCGACGGGCGTGGCCCGCACCAGCGAGCTGCGGATCTGGGCGCTGCCGGCGACGCCGGATCGTGAAACAACAGTTGAAATGGCGAAGACCCTGGCCGAGCCACAGCAACTGGTGGCCCGTCCGAAGGATTATGAGGCAGCCGGTGTCTTCGGTGCCGCGATCTGGGGCCTTCCTGATCGTTCCACACCCGCCAAGGCGGCCATCGAAAACCAAGTCGATTTCTATCTGGATCACTACCTGAGGGAAGTGGAGCAGCGCCACTGGTACGGCTTCTGGGACTACGGGGATGTGATGCACAGCTACGACCGGGATCGCCATACCTGGCGTTACGACGTCGGCGGCTTTGCCTGGGCGAACTCCGAACTCTCACCTGACATCTGGCTTTGGTACTCCTTTTTGCGCACCGGTCGGGCAGACGTTTTTCGCATGGCCGAGGCGATGACCCGCCACACCGGCGAAGTCGATGTTTACCACCTCGGCCGCTTCGCCGGCCTCGGTTCCCGGCACAATGTCCGGCACTGGGGTGACAGTGCCAAGCAGCTGCGGATCAGTACGCCTGCCAATCGCCGCTTTTATTATTACGTTACGGCAGATGAAAGGACCGGCGAGTTGATGCGAGAGATACTTGGGGCCGAGCGCCGTCTTCTGGACGTGCCCCCGCTCCGCAAACTTGATCGCCCGAAGCCGGACTTCACGGGCAAACCCTATTCCATGGTGATGGGGTTGGGAACTGACTGGAATTCCGTGGCCGCTGCCTGGCTGACCGAGTGGGAGCGCACGGGCGAGCCGGAATATCGCGAGAAGCTCTTGACTGCCATGCGCAGCATCGGAAATCTCGAGCACGGTCTGCTCTCCCAAGGCGCCGCTTATGATCCTGATTCCAGTCGGTTCTATCAGCTGGGCGAGGGAATTTCCGCTTCACACCTGTCCATGGTCTTTGGCGGGGTCGAAATCAATGCCGAACTGATCCAACTGCTCGACGTGCCCGAATACGAGGCTGCCTTCATTCAATACGGCCGTTTCTTCAACGCCTCCCGCGAGGCGAAGGCTGAAATCATCGGTCAGCCCTACAACCGGAATTTGAATCTCAGGCAGGCGCACGCCCGCATGACGGCTTACGCCGCATGGAAACTGGATAACGAAGCCTTGGCGGAACGTGCTTGGGAGGAGTTCTTCAGTGGCGAGGCAGGTATCAAGGTTTTCGGTGCTCCTTATCCGACATCAAGGGTGATGCCGCCCGAGGTGCTTGCTCCCGTTACCGAAGCCCACCGCATATCAACGAATGCCGTGTCTCAGTTTGGCTTGGCCGCGATCCAGATTTTGGCCCTGATTGGCGACGCTGCTCCGGAGACGGTTCCGGAGAATGAATAATCTCCCGCATTGAAAAAAGGTATTGTTTTATGAAAATTATCGAAGAGCGTTTTGCTGTTCACCTTGACGACTACAAACACTACGACACGGAAAAACTGCGCAAGCATTTTTTGATCGAAAAGA
>CAZEWY010000272.1:0-3066 GCA_964515945.1 uncultured Cellvibrionaceae bacterium | reverse complement strand
CATTGGCGAATATCTACGGGCACGGTCCATTTCTGTTAGACGTCACCGCGCTTGGCGTCGGAGAACAATATGGGTAGCCTTCTCCGACGGCAAGAACTGAATGCATTCGTATCCCAAGGCTGGCAGGTCAACCCCCTCGAACAGTCGCTCCCCTCTACCGAGCAGCACCGGCGCGATGGCAACATGCAGTTCATCGATCAGGCCCGCGCGAAGATACTGCTGTATGGTATTGGACCCGCCACCAATCCGCACGTCCATCCCGCCCGCTGCCTTGCATGCCTGGTCTAGCGTCTCGTGAATGCCTCCGGTGACGAAATGGAATGTCGTGTTGCCTTCCATCTTTATGGGCGGGCGCGCGTGATGGGTCAGTATGAAAACGGGAACGTGATAGGGTGGATTTTCGCCCCACCAGCCCTTCCAGTTCATATCCGGCCATGGGCCACGAGTCGGTCCGAACATGTTTCTCCCGAGGATCCAGGCACCAACATTTTTGGCGCCCCGCGCCGCGAAATCGTCATCGATCCCTGTTGCGCCGCCTTCGTTTCCGTGCATCTGTCGCCATGAGCGAGTGGAAGTTACCCATTCGTGCAGGGCCTCACCGCCGACGCCAAGCGGATTTTCAACGCCCTGGTCCGGGCCCGCTCCGTAGCCGTCAAGCGAGATGGTGAAATTCTCAACTCGAACTTGTGTCATTTTCGTCTCTCCCTTGGCCCTTTGATATCACTATTGCATCGCCGCGAACGCCTCGGCGATGGTTGGCGGAGCCGTCGGGCGGGCGTACATCGACTTCCGGTACGCGTTCAATCTCGGTGCGTCGTCGAGCATCTTTGCTTCGTTCGCCCAGTCCAGGGTATAGGCGGCATTGAAGTCGGCCACACTGAGTCGGTCGGCTACCATGAACTCGCGTTCCTTCATGTGTCGCTCGAGCACTGCCACCATCTCCTTGCACTCCTGCGTCGCCTGGTCGATATCCTGAGGCAATCGCTTCTCTTCCGGGTAAAGAAATGTATTACGCGCAATGCGCCACAGAGGCTGCTCGATCTCGGTCACCAGGAAGAAAATCCAACGATACATCTGAGCTCTATCCTCCAGCGCTTCGGGGATAAAGCCCGCCTGGGGATATTTCTCGGCCAGATAGAGCTGGATAGCGGCCGATTCGGTTAACACGATGTCTCCGTCAACCAACACAGGGACTTTTGCGGCGGGGTTGAGAGTGAGAAAATCCTGTTGTTGGCTCTCGCGTTGCAACAAAGGGTCTACCGGGAGCATCTCATACTCCAGGCCTAGCTCGTTGAGCAACCAGATAACCCGCAGGGCGCGGGTTGGGGGCGTTCCGTATAATTTGATCATTTCAAGCTCCATCGATTTGCAGATTCGCTAGTTGTCTTTAGGACATCTCTAGTCCTGATCTAGTCGAACGGGAACGTGTGGAATCGACATACGAGAGACCTAACTACCAAGAGCACCAATCCGCCATTGCCTAAGCAGGATCAGTGCGGGCAGCACTATGGTAACTGCGATAGCGAGCACTATATGCTTCCTGGCCAGTCCGCCGAGCAATTCCTGGCGTTTACCATACATATAGCCCGCCCAGACGAGTGCGGTAAGAGTGAGCCCAAATGCGCCGACCATGAGCCCAAGCAGCCATGTTTCCGCCACTTCTGGCCACAGGTCATCACCGTAGACAAAAATCCAGAGCACGCCAGCGCCGGCACCCACAACTAAAACCGCTACCACCGCGGACACCATCATCGACGGGAGAAGAAACAGCAGCGGGTAAGAGAAACGCGCTTTCATATGACGAGGTACGAATATCGTTTTGATGGTGATGCGTCTAACATCGCACGTCCAGAGGAGACTTTTCCACAATGATTCGGAGCTTACCCGACTTGTGATCCAGCAGGCGGTTTTTCGGTGCTATCTCATGGTCCAGATTCTTATCGATGTAGGAGAAACGCTTTGCGCCGTTCACCCACAATTCCCACCCCCCCGGTCGGCTGAGTGGGTTATAGAACTCTGGAGGTATTAACGTTTTATCGAGAGGGAGGAGCTTCAATTTTTCCGGGAACGAAGTAACGCCAAAAGCATCGACTCCCCATTCCCACGGCGTCTTCATAAACTTGTGTGGGCCAATATCGAGCACAGGGATCAGGGATCCGTCACAACCCCAACGCCAAAGAAACGCCTTTCTGGCTTCATGGGTGTATATCTCTTCGCCGAAAACGGCCAGGTAGCGCATGTCAATCGGTCCAAACACACGTTCAAGCTCGGGTATCGAAACCTCCCGCCAAGGCTGTCCGTAACTGTCAGTTCGAATATCGACGCCTGCCTTCTCCCAAAGAGGTTTTAGCAAAGCCTGGAATCCCTCATGGTTCTTTGGGTAGCCGGCCGAGACATAAAGCACTCCATCGTCAGTGAAAACGGTCTTTGCTGACGTGATATCGAAAACGCTACTTGTGGCGATGGCAGCGGACGAAACCACCAGAGACAACACCAGGATTGTGTAATGAATTATTTTTGTCATAACTCTCCTCCCCCAAGCCCCCAATCCAGATAGGACTCACACCACCCGGGATGTGGGTCCCATGCCACAGAGGTTCAAATCATTCCTCTTGATCTTGCTACCCAGTTCAATCAATCCCAGGCTCCTAAAATACCTGTTTGGGACCGCACGGTAAAGCGCCTGCTAGCGCTTAGATGCTGAGGACGGCCACTCAAGTAAACCTTCAGTCCATATATGTGGATGTTTCAAGCGCTTGTTAAACATTTTTAGTGAAGCTCAGCACTTATATGTATACGCCAGGTTAGGGCGACGTGATCACAGTGGACGACGCACATACGGCCGCCCTTTTGCCTTCTGCACACGCACGTTAAGAAGGCACGCGCATTGCTGGTATGCGCGCGGTGCCCTTTGTCCTGTCACATAATGTGGCGACATGCGGGTAAAGCTATGTAACCGAGACTCCTCAGGAGGATTTATGCGGACTTACACAATCCCACTGGTCGCACTTACCCTGTCACTGGCAAGTGGCCTAACCTTCGCCCAAGGCGTGTTCGAGAGACACG
>CAZEWY010000271.1:0-3136 GCA_964515945.1 uncultured Cellvibrionaceae bacterium | reverse complement strand
CCAGCACCCCTTCCGTAGTGGTAAAGCGACCGGACTTTTTAATGGTCATGCCGATGTTGTACAGGAAAATCAGCATGCAGATCACGATCACAATCTTGTGAGGGAGTGGTTGCTCAAGCATTTTGTTGCCTGTGCCGTAGCCAAACAGATAGCCGATAATGGCGGTCACACCCATCAGGGTCCACAAGATGAGCTGACCGTAGGCAAGTTTGACGCTGTACAGCTCGGTGCGGGATTCGTCTGGAACCATCCAATAAGTGGCGCCCATAAATCCGGTGATGACCCAGACGATCAGCAGGTTGGTGTGGATGGTCTTGGTGACATTGAAGGGGAGCAGGCTGAGCAGCGGATCCGGCCCCAGATACTTGGTGGCGGATAGCAAGCCAAATACCAGTTGCAGGCCGAACAACACCATTGCCACGGCAAAGTACCAATAAGCGACAGACTGGGACCTATAACGCATGAATTGTTCTCCCTGGAGTTGCTGTGCCGCGGACAATGCTGCCCTGCGGGTCTCGACTTAAGGGCACCGCTATTAATTGATTATGGTCTCTGCGTGGCCTGACAGACCGCGCCTTTTCGGGGCTTCCAGGCCTCTCCAGATACGGAATGCGTCTCCACGTTATCCCATTTCGGAAGACAGCCAGTGTCCCGTAAAGAAAAGCCTGTATGGGATGCCTTGATACGCATTCCGCCTGAAAGCCAGAGACCGCAAGCAATTAATAGCGGTGCCCTTTATTTAAATGTCAGCAGAAATTCGGTCAGCTGTTCTATTTGTTCTTCCGTAAGGCTGTCGGCATAGCCGGTCGGCATAAAGGATGTGCCACCTGCCGAGTACATCTGCCCTGGTACCAGGTGCGTGCTGGGCTCAACGATAGACTCGCGAACGTAACCCGCGACGTCGGTCGCCGAACCCTTGTAATCTTCTGAACCGATTAAGGCTGCCGCGCGGCTTGCCACGCCCGCCAGAGTTGGCCCAGCCATATCAGCGCCGGGGGCAGTAGAATGACAAGCGTTACACGCCGGAACCGCTGTGCGGAAAATCGCTTCGCCCTTCGCCCGCGCATCGTCATTGGAGTCTACCGGTGTGGTGCCGGGCGGTATCAGGTCCGGATTCGGGTCCCCGTCTTCCTTATGAACCGTTGTTCCACCGGGCACAAAGCTGCCGGTGACCATAATCGGCCGCGGTGGCCAGCCCTGATTGTCGACCTTGCTAACCCATTCCAGAAAAACCAGCAAGTCATCAATCTCTGCATCAGTGACACCTTGATCGGGCATGAGCCGCCGATGCTTGTCTTCATCATAGAACTGCGAGGGGTTGGCAATAAAGGCTTTCAGGTAGGGTGTACCGCGAAGATCGGTAATTTTGGTGAGGTCAGGTGCGTAGTAGGCGCCCTCACCAAAAAGCGTATGGCAGTTGATGCAGTTGTATTGGTGCCAGACATCCATGCCGGCAATAACTTCCGGTGTGATTTTGTCGGCGTTGGTGAGGCTTTCAATCTGCCGGTGCGTGTCCAGTGTCAGCACCAGAAAGACCAGGGCGGAAATAGCGGTGGATGCCACCGCAAAAATACGGGCTTGTCTGTTAGTCATAGTCGCTGCCCCGGGTTAGACGCCAATGCTCGGCCAGTAGCGAATAGCCATGGTACAGGCATAGGCGATGGCGGCAGCCATCAGCAGTAATACGGCATAACCCGCTATTCGAAAGGGCGCATACAGTTTTTTTTGTTGCATTGGGCCTCCGTGGCGTTTTTCGTATTTATCGGCAGGTTAACACCGGCAAGAAACATCGACAACAGCAGAATCAGTAATTAGTGTTTGCCGCGCCGCAAGAGTTCCTGCTCCCGCAAATACACCCACGCACCGCTCAGATAATGGGTCGTTCAATCTCCGTCTGGTGGTCCATGCAACATTCACAACCCTGCGCGGATTTGCCGCGACGCTGTTGTCCTTTAACAACAGCGATTGCCACAAGCACAAGCGTACAGAGCAGCGCTGTTAAAACAATAAAACCCATCATAATGACCTCCGGCGCGTGACCGTTATACCGCCTGCGCGAAAATGGCATCTCGGCAGGCAAGAAAAAAAGCAGAAACCTTCACCATTCGGTGTACAAGTGTTAAGATATATTTAAAATACATCTTTATCAAGCGGACATTCATAGCGCACCCGGTATTGAGGAAAAGGAGGTTTTATGGCCCTACATCATGCCGTTCCTGGAGAGATAGTGGATATACGACCACTGGGGAGCGGACTGCGCGATGCAGTAACTGCCACCCTGCTCAAATCAAGCCACCTGCAGGTGTTCCGCCTGATTCTGCCCAAAAGCAAGGAGTTTAGGGAGCACAAAGTGCCGGGGGAGATCACGGTACAGTGCCTGGAAGGCACGGTAGAATTTAGCACACCGGAAAAGGTCCAACGGCTGGAAGCAGGCGAATTACTTTACCTCGACGGTGGCGAACCCCACGCACTGCGCGGCGTCGAAGATGCGTCCCTGCTGGTGACGGTGTTTCTTCAGCCGAAAACACAGGATCGGTAAACGAGGCGCGGGCACAGCGACGACAGAAATTCACTACCACAACAGGGGTTCCCTTATGGCTTTCCGCCAAGTAAAAGACTTAATCCGATGGACGAGCGACTTTCACGAGACGCTGGGTGCCCAATACCACCATCTGGCCGCCGAGCAACAGGATGAACGGATGGCAATGACGCTGACCTTTCTGGCTAGCCGGGAGGATCGGATGCGCGAATCAATGGCCAATTACCTGCGGGACGGGGAGCCGCGCGTCCTTGAAATCTGGCTGACCGATTCCCAGGACTTTGTGCACCCTCGTATGCTGGAGCGCATACCCAAGTGCATGGGTTGCCACGACTCACAGGATATACTGGCGAACGTGATGACGGCACACCAGACGCTTAAAGATATGTACCAACTGCGCTCAGAGCTGGCCCAACTGCCGGAAGAGAAGTCGCTGTTCGAACAGCTTGCGAAGAATCAGGATGCCGAGGCGCGTTTGCAGACGCGGGATATAGCCCGCTTCGAAATCAGCTGATCACAAGGCTGATGCGGGGGTGGCGGAGGCGGGAGTCTTCGCTGAGCATGGCCATGATCGCTCAGCAGCCATTGATAGAGGGA
>CAZEWY010000270.1:0-3174 GCA_964515945.1 uncultured Cellvibrionaceae bacterium | reverse complement strand
CAGAAAAGCGCCGAAAGGCGTTGTCTGTTGATATTTGCGCGCGATATAGCCATCGAGGGCATCGGTGATCCCTGCCAGGGTAAAGATGATGGCAGCCACGGGAAAGCGCCAGTCGAAAGGCAGGTAGAAAACCACCACCAACAGAGGAATCAGGATAATGCGGCAAAGCGTCAGTTGATTGGCCAGGTTCATGGGGTGAGCAGTCTCGCAAATGGATGAAGCGCAAAGTTACTCACTGTGCAGTGAACTGTAAACCTCTTGCGCCATTTTTTTACTGATTGAAGGTACTTTTGCCAGATCATCCGCGCTCGCTCGCATCACTTCCTGCAGGCCACCGAAATGCCTCAAAAGTTCCCTGCGCCGCTTGGGTCCCACACCGGGAATATCCTCGAGGGTGGATGTCCTGCGGCGCTTGTCCCGCCTTTGTTTATGACCGGTGATGGCGAACCTGTGGGCTTCATCGCGTATCTGTTGAATCAGATGCAGCGCCGAGGAATCACTGTTGAGGGTCAGGCTGGAACCGTCCGGCCGGATCAGCACCTCGAAACCCGGCTTGCGCGTCGTGCCCTTGGCCACACCAAATAAGGCAACGCTGTTCACGCCAAGTTCCTCCAGCACCGTCCGCGCCTGAGCCACCTGTCCCTTGCCTCCGTCTATCAGCAACAGGTCCGGCAACTTCCCCTCCTCCGTCTGAAGGCGAGTGTAACGACGTGTCAGGGCCTGCTTCATGGCCGCGTAATCGTCACCTCCAACGATGTCTTCAATATTGAAACGACGGTAGTCGGATTTGACCGGGCCGTTGAGATCGAAAACCACACAGGAGGCCACGGTGCGCTCGCCGCTGCTGTGACTGATGTCAAAACACTCGATGCGTGACGGCAACTCCGACAGGTTCAGCGCCTCCTGCAGCGCGTCGTAACGCTGTATCAGCGTTTGTCGGCTGTTGACCCGGGCACGGAGATTCTGTCGGGCCGTGTCCACGGCCATGGCCAGCCATTTGGTGCGATGGCTGCGCACTTTGGATTGGATCGCGAGTTGACGACCCGTTTCCGCCTGCACCGCCTGGGAAATAACCTCCGCATCCTCCAGCGGATGGCTGACGATAACCTCGGGCGGTACGTCGCTGGCACGGCTGCCGAGATACAGCTGGGGCAAAAAGGCGCTGAGCACCTCGCTTTCGGCCTCGCCCAGGCTCTCCTTCGGAAAATAGCTTTTACTGCCCAGGATGCGGCCCTTGCGGATAAACAGGATATGCACGCACACCAACCCGCCCTCCACGGCACAGGCCACGACGTCGGCGCTGCTCTGCCCGGTTTCGATCAGTTGCTGGGCCTGTACCTGGCGCAGTGCCGTAATCTGATCCCGGTAGGTTGCCGCTTTCTCGAAATCGAGATTGGCCGAGGCCTTGTCCATGGCCGCAACCAATTCTTCATGCAGTTTTTCGCTATTGCCCTCCAGGAACATCTCGGTGTGGCGCAGATCTTCGGCGTAGTCTTCTTCACTGACGAGCCCCACGCAGGGCCCGGTACAGCGGCCAATCTGATACTGCAGGCAGGGTCGCGTCCGATTTTGGTAAACACTGTCTTCGCACTGGCGCACGCGGAAAGTCTTCTGCAGGAAATTCAGGCTTTCGCGCACGGCACCGGCATTGGGAAAGGGACCAAAATAGCGCCCGGACTTCTTCTTGGCGCCGCGGTGGAGTGCGATGCGGGGATAGGGTTCAGCATCCGACAGGAAGATATAGGGATAGGACTTGTCGTCGCGCAGCAGGATATTGTAGGGCGGACGCTGTTCCTTGATCAGATTATGTTCCAGCACCAGCGCCTGGGCTTCGCTGGGAGTCAGGGTCACTTCCACCGCCGCGATACGCTGCACCAGAGCTTGGGTTTTGGGGCTCAAACCGGATTTGCGGAAATAGCTGGAGACGCGCTTCTTGAGGTTCTTCGCCTTGCCGACATAGAGGATCGCGCCCTTGACGTCGTACATCTGGTAGACGCCTGGCTGCTGGGTCAGACTCTTGAGGAAATTTTCGTGATCGAACGGCCTGATGCCTGAAGATGCCGTCATTGAGTGGCTGTGCCTTTAGATAAAACGGATAAATAAGAGCGGTTTCTATCCTTATTGGCGCCTTGAACTTGAATCTGGCTCTGCTGCTGTCAGCAGAGGCTCTCCAGGTCCAACACCTTGTGCCTGACCGCCAGCAGTGTCAATTCGACATCGCTGTTGATCTTAAGTTTATCAAAGATCCGGTAGCGGTAGCTGTTTATGGTCTTGGGACTGACGCAAAAGGCATCGGCGATACCCTGCACCTTGGCACCGTTGGCGATCATGATCGCGGTTTGCAGTTCACGCTCGGAAAGGCTGTCAAATGGCGATCCATCACTGTTGCCCCCACCAAAATTGCGCAGTGCCAGTTGCTGAGCGATGCTGTTACTCATATAGCGGCTGCCCGCCATTACCTGGTGTATGGCTTCAATCATCTCATCGAAACAGGCGCCCTTGGTGACATAGCCGACGGCTCCAGCTTTCATCAATCGTTCGGGGAAGAGATCATCGGACAGGGCCGTTACCGCGATAATGCGCGTGTCCGCGCGCGCCGCCAATATCTTGCGCGTGGCTTCCAGGCCACCAATGCCGGGCATTTTGACGTCCATCAGAACGACGTCAGGGAGGGTCTTGCGCGACAATGCGACGGCTTCCTCGCCGGTCTTGGCCTCGCCAACAACCTCAAAGCCTTCCACATCGGAGAGCATACGAACTATGCCCATGCGTACCAGGTCGTGATCATCCGCGACCAGAATTTTTGTTACCGTATCTGCCAAAAGATGACTACCCCAAGAATTTTCTTTCCCGATTTTGTTCTGAAAAATCCCATTCACGTGGCCCCGCGACCATAATCGATGAGCAACCGCGAACCATCGGGGTTCAGGTGAGTCAGGACTTTGATAAATGCAACTGCCACTTGAATCAGATTGCTTTTATTATTATTCGCGCCCATCCAGCTGTAAATGTACCACCGTCATCAAACCCTGCCTAGTGTACTTTAGAAGGTATAGGCGCCAACAAACGCAAAACAGCACATTTGGAGATGCGAGGCCGCAGGGACTTGGTCAAAGTTCCCTAGGGCCTGTTAACACTAATTCGGTTGTCGCTGTTGTGGCTAAAAAGCCACCA
>CAZEWY010000269.1:0-3191 GCA_964515945.1 uncultured Cellvibrionaceae bacterium | reverse complement strand
GTCGACTGGTACATGGACGGCAAAATCAAGATCGATGAGATGATTACTCACACCATGCCGCTGGATGACATCAACAAGGCGTTCGACCTGATGCACGCGGGCGAGAGTATCCGCTCGGTCGTCTTGTATTGACGCTTCGCGGGGAGATGATATGAACCTGGAAAAACTGTCGGACACCAAATGTTTTGGCGGTCAGCAGCTTCGGTTTCAGCACCAATCTGCTGAACTGGGGTGCGCCATGACCTTCTCCGTCTATCTCCCACCGGCCGTGGAAGCCGGTCCGGTGCCGGTGATCTATTGGCTTTCCGGTCTGACCTGTACGGATGAGAATTTCGTTAACAAAGCCGGCGCTCAGCGCTACGCGGCGCAAGCCGGTGTTGCCCTGGTGGTACCTGATACCAGCCCGCGCGGCGAAGGTGTGCCGGACGATCCTGACAGTGCCTACGACTTCGGCCTCGGCGCAGGCTTCTATGTCGATGCCACCGCGGAACCCTGGCGGCAACACTATCGGATGTACAGCTACATTGTGGAGGAATTGCCGCAAGTGGTCGCGGCGGCATTGCCCGTGGACACCGACCATTCTTCCATCATGGGGCATTCCATGGGTGGCCACGGTGCCCTGACCATTGCCCTGAAAAATCCCGGCAGATACCAGTCGGTCTCGGCGTTTGCACCTATATCCTCACCCGTAAATTGCCCTTGGGGCGAGAAAGCCCTGGGGAATTATTTAGGTGAAAACAGAGAAGCCTGGCTGCAGTACGATACAACGGCCCTGATTGAGCGGATGACAGCTGAGCAAATGATGGTTGAGCGGAGGAAAGGTGAGCGGGCGATCGAGCGCATGCCCTTGCTGGTTGATCAGGGCACCGCCGATGTTTTTCTACAGGAACAACTTAAACCCGAGTTACTGCAAGCGGCCTGCGAAAAGCATGACTACCCTCTGACCCTTCGCATGCAGGAAGGTTACGACCACAGCTATTTCTTTATCGCCAGCTTTATCGGCGACCATATCGCCTATCACGCGCAAGCGCTGAAAGGGTCGGAGCATTTGGTGTAGTCGTTACTCATCAGTTTCTGCCGGCGACCAAGGGCCGCCGGCCCGCCTGCAAGCTCTGAAAGTCCTGTTGGCTGCCTTGATGATCGGCAACATAAAGATGCCCGCCACTGCATCTGCTTCTCGGGTCTTGCGCAAACGTATCCGTGAGGGTCCCGAGGCTCTATAAATTCATGCCCCCGGACGCTTCGATGCGCTGACCGTTGATCCAGCCGGCTTCCTCCTGCATCAGCATAGCGACGAGGCCGCCAATATCGTCCGGCAGGCCTGCCCTGCCGAGCGCGGTATGTGAGGCAACCAGTTTGTTCAAGTCGGCGTTGTCGCGCACGGCGCCGCCGCCAAAATCGGTTTCAATGGCTCCCGGTGCCAGGGCGTTGACGCGGATTCCGCGCGGCCCCAGTTCAGCGGCCAGATACCGAGTCAATACTTCGACGCCGCCCTTCATGGCCCCATAAGCGGAATAACCTGGCATGCTGAAACGCGCCAGTCCACTCGACAGGTTAAGTATGCGGCCACCATCGGCAATCAGTGGCAGCAGGGTCTGGGTGAGAAAGAAGGGTCCCTTCAAATGCACGCGCATGAGGTCATCGAACTGTTGTTCGGTGGTGTCCGCGAAGAGCGCGCGGTAGCCCATGCCGGCGTTGTTGATCACGGCGTCCACATTTTCTCGCTGCCAGACAGTTGCCAGCGCATCCCCCAGTTCGGCGGCGAAACTGGCGAAGGATGAGCTGTCACCAATATCCAGCGGCAGAGCGAAGGCTTTCCGGCCCAAGGCCTCAACCGAGGCCACCACTTCCGCGGCCGCCTCGGCATTGCGATGGTAAGTGATGAGCGAATCCATGCCCTTGCGCGCCAGACTCACCGCCATATTCCTGCCCAGACCACGGCTGCCTCCGGTAATCAGAATCACTTTTTTCATACTCGTCTCCTGTAAGTTTGTTGGTCACGGGAGCAGGATAGGATGCTAGTTTGTCTGGATAAACCGACCAATAATGATTACAGTGTTCGTAAATCGCAAACACCGGGGTTTGATTGGCCATGGACAAACTGAATGCGATGCAGCGCTTTTTGCGGGTGGCGGAACTGGCGAGTTTTACCCGTGCCGCTGACAGCCTCGACTTACCCAAATCCAGTGTTTCGGGCGCAGTGCAATTTCTGGAGAACCGGCTTGGCACGCGCTTGCTACACCGCAACACCCGCAGTGTCTCCTTGACACAGGACGGCCGGCTGTTTATGGAAAAATGCCGTGCCGTGCTTGCCGATCTTGAAGACCTGGAAAGCCAGTTTCAACGCAAACCGGAAGATGTCACCGGAACCCTGCGCGTCGACATGCCCAGCCGCTTTGCCAGCAACTTCGTCATTCCGCGCCTGCCGCAGTTGCTGGACCGGTATCCGAACCTGCAACTGGAAATCAGCAATGCGGACCATCAGGTGGATATCATTGCCGAAGGGTTTGATTGCGTGATACGCGTAGGGGATATCAAGGATTCGTCACTGATCGCCCGTCCGCTGGCGACCCTGGATGTACTGAATTGCGTCAGCCCTGCTTACATCCGGAGGTTTGGCGAACCTGGTTCCCTCGATGAACTGCCCAATCATCGCCTGATTCGGTACGTTCAGACGCTGGGAAGCGGGCCGGATGGCTTCGAGTATGTCAGGGACGGGCAGACGCAGGTGATGGCAATGCCGGGCGTGATCACCGTCAAGGGCACTGAAAGCTATTTGGCAGCCTGCCTTTCGGGGCTGGGTATCGCACAGATTCCTGCCATGGGGGTGACGGATTATATTGAGCAGGGACAATTGATCAGTGTGTTGCAGGAATATCCCGCTGAACCCATGCCGGCCTTTATTGTTTATCCGTCGCGCCTTAACCCGCCGAGACGAGTGAGGGTTTTTATGGAGTGGTTGGAGGAAGAGGTTCGGGGATGGGCTAGTGGGTGACGGGGGGTCCGACACACAAAAAAAGGCCGCCTTTTGCTCCCGGCAAATTAGTGAACCCTGACTTTGCAAGTCAAAATCCCCCCGCCTCCACCAAATCCACATAAAAAAAGGCCATCCGACTAAGGATGACCTTTTTGTGGATTTGGTGGAGGCGGGGGGATTTGAACCCCCGTCCGTCAGCACTCTGCCCTCGGCT
>CAZEWY010000268.1:0-3250 GCA_964515945.1 uncultured Cellvibrionaceae bacterium | reverse complement strand
CGAGGTCAATGGCATTGCAATGAAATTTTTGCGGATCCACCTCAAATCACCATAATTACGTTAAACTTGTCGCGGTTAGCTTTTATCAGCTACCAAGGGATGACGCTAAATCGGATAAGATCAGCGCCCTGGACCGCATGCGAATTAATAGCCATTAATTGCAACTACAATCAAGAGCAACTAATACCAAGAGCAACTATTAGCAGTGCCTTGAAGTATTTATCCGGTAGAGGCCAATAACGGATGGCGGCTAAAGCAAATAGCGACTACAACGAATAGCTACTCTGAACCAGTACACTCACAAAAGTTCGGTTACCAGATAATCGATCCGCCAGACTGCTGACGTTAGCTGTTGCGGCTATACTTCAAGTGTGTGCGGCGGGGCTATGGAAACGGCTCTGCCAAGGTTTTCGGAGTTATGCGAGTAGAGAACAGGCGCCAGATAACTGGCGCTATTGTATGGAAACTATGTTCATGAGTGATGACATATGACTGGCATTGGGGCGACATCACCTTTCAGGCTTCTTGCGGAAGCCGTCAACCAAATCGTTTGGGTAGCAAACCCAAATGGTGATTGGGACTACGCCAATGCCCGCTGGTGCGAATATACAGGGCTTTCCCTGACGGATTCCGAGGGGTCGGGATGGCTGCGAGCCATACACGAAAAAGATCGACAAGCTGTGCAAAAGCAATGGCAGGAATGTGGCCATCTGCACAAGCCATTCACACTGGAGTGCCGCATCCGAAATGCCGATGGTATCTATCGGTGGTTTCATATTCGGGTCGAACAGCTCGATACAGTGACGCTTCAGTGGATGGCAACGGCTGAGGATATCAGCGTCGACAAATCCGCCGACGATAGTTTTTACGACAAGGACGTGCAATTCCGGGCGCTTGCCAACACCGCTCCCACCATGCTCTGGGTCACCGACACAAACCACCTGTGCACATTCATCAGTCGTGGCTGGTATCAATTCACCGGTCAGACCCGGGCCGAGGCTCTGGGCGTGGCATGGGCGGAAGCCGCCCACCCCGATGATCGGCGCCGGGTCACGCGAACCTTTATCGACGCCGCCAACCGCCGCGAATCCTTCCAACGGGAATATCGCTTGCGAACCGTTGAAGGAAATTACCGTTGGGTGCTCGATGCCGGACGACCACGCATTGCGCCCAATGGTGAATTTCTGGGTTACGTGGGTTCCATCACCGATGTACACGATATGAAAACCGCGCGGGAAGAGCAGCAGCGGATGAGCGAGTTGCTGCACGCGGTCATAGACACCACTCCGGATCTGGTATACGTCAAGGATTTGTGTGGCCGGATGTTATTGGCCAATCCCGCGGTCCTCAGGGCCGTTGGCAAACCAGCGGAGGAAATGCTTGGTCACAGTGAGCTGGAATGGCTGGGCAATCCCGAGGAGGGTGCCCGCATCGAGGCCAACGATCTGCGCATCATGGAATGCGGGCGCACTGAAGTGGTTGAGGAATGGATGAGTACCGATCAGGGGTCGCGACTTTTTGTTGCCACCAAATCGCCGCTGCGCAATGAGGCGGGGGAAGTCATCGGTCTGGTCGGTATCAGTCGAGACATCACTGAGCAGAAGCTGGCCCAGCAGCAGATGGTGGAAAGCGAGGCGCGTTTTCGGGCGCTGGCGGACAACATCGCGCAACTGGCCTGGATGGCCGACGAGCGCGGGCATATTTTCTGGTACAACCGCCGATGGCTGGATTATACCGGCACCACTTTTGAAGAACTGCAAATCTCCCGCTGGCAGAAAGTGCACCACCCGGATCATGCGGAACGGGTCAGCGCCAAGATCAATCGCTGCATCAAAACCGGTGAAGCCCTGGAAGATACTTTTCCGCTGCGCGGCGCCGACGGACAATACCGCTGGTTCTTTTCACAGGCTATTCCCATTCGCGATGAATCCGGGCAGGTCACCCGCTGGTTTGGAACCCATACCGACATCACCGAACAGCGTGAAGCCGCCCAGGCGCTGGAAGCGGCGGACAAACGCAAGAATGAATTTTTGGCGATGCTGGCCCACGAGCTGCGCAACCCTTTGGCACCCGTGCACTACGCCGTGGAAATTCTGCGCAACGCGGGGCCCCAAGAAGATGTGCAGGCAAAGGCGCGGGACATGATAGACCGGCAGGTCGCGCACATGGCGCGGTTGATTGATGATCTGCTGGACGTGTCACGGATAACCCGCGGCAAGATTGAATTGCGCACAGAACATTGCGATCTCGTCGGCATTGTCCGGAAAACCGTCAACGAATATCGCTTGAGCCTGGAAGCCGTGGACCTGCGACTCTCGTGCTGGACTCCGGACGAGCCGCTGTGGATCGACGGCGACCCCACGCGCCTGATCCAGGCGATTGGCAATCTGCTTCACAATGCCAGCAAATTTACCGAGCCCGGCGGCCATGTAAAAGTGACCCTCGAAAGAGACGCCGCGACGACACTGGCTGTGATCCGCATTGAGGACAATGGCATAGGTATCGAGGAGGAAATGCTCTCGCAACTGTTCGAACCTTTCAGTCAGGCTGATCAGACGCTTGACCGCAGCAAGGGCGGCCTGGGCCTGGGCCTGTCCCTGGTCAAGGGTCTGGTGGAACTCCACGGCGGCGGGGTGGAAGCCAGCAGTGGTGGTGTCGGCCAGGGATCATGTTTCACCTTGAGGCTGCCGCTTTTGGCCAGCACCGAGGTGATAAAGACAAAGCCCGAACGGCTGCTTGCCGCGACCTGCGCGACCGAACTGCGTATTCTGATCATCGAAGACAATCGCGATACTGCGGAAAGTCTTCACACGCTCCTGCATCTCGGCGGCCATCGGGTGGATGCCGCGTTTGACGGGCCCAGCGGCATCAAGCTGGCGAGACGGACCCGGCCGGATGTCATCCTCTGCGATATTGGCCTGCCCGGTGGTATGGATGGCTATCAGGTGGTTCGCGCACTGCGGGCAGAGGTTCTGGGCAAGGAGCTTCCGGGCAGGGAGCCGCAATTTTTCGCGCTGAGCGGCTATGGTCAGGAAGCGGATCGGCGTCTGGCCCGAGAGGCCGGTTTCGACCGGCATTTCGTCAAACCCGTCGATTATGCGGAATTATCCCAGGCTCTCGTGGTGGTGTCCCAGGCCAAACAGCTGCAATGTTAAAACTCAAGTTTCGGAGTTCGTAAGGGTTCTTGACGCCGCCACGTAGGAAGTTTTAGCGGCGGTCCGCTTCGGGGTAGGGCTTTCTGGAAACGCCG
>CAZEWY010000267.1:0-3262 GCA_964515945.1 uncultured Cellvibrionaceae bacterium | reverse complement strand
TGAATTTCTGGAATCAAGCGGGAAACCCTGTGCCTATTTCAACAGCCTGCTAAGCACCACTACGACAGAGTGGCACAAACTCTGATGAGGGGGGATGGCAATCTGGTTGTCCGTAGCACTCGACAAAACAATATTGAAACAGTGGCCGGGAATGGAGAGCGATGGCCCAGCCAATGGCTGCGAAGTGGTGACGGCGGACCGGCATTGGAGGCCACCTTTGATTACCTCTGGGACATCGCCTTTGCCCCAGACGGCAGTTATTATGTTATCGATGGCGCGCTTGTTCGGCGCGTGGGTACTGATGGCGTCATTACGCGGGTAGCAGGACAATATTCCGGTGATGCCCCTTTTGCTGGTGATGGCGGCCCCGCCATTGACGCACCGTTAGGTATCCCTAATGCGATTGCAGTGGGACCGGATGGCAGCCTGTATATCGCTGACGGAGGGCATAACCGGGTGCGCCGTATTGATACAGAAGGCATCATAACGACAGTAGCCGGTAATGGTGAAGAGAGTCGCTCCGGCAATGGTGGTGGTGATGGCAAATTGGCGACAGAGGTGGCTTTACAGCCGAACGACGTAGAGATTGGCCCCAATGGGAGCTTGTATATACTTGATGACTCGGTGGTGCGCCGAGTTAGCCCTGATGGAACCATCACTACAGTGGCAGGCAAGCCGGGAGCCTGGTATTGGGAGGAAGGCATAGGCGCGGCGGAGACCGGCCCCGCCACCGAAGCCGTATTTGAGTATACGTTGGATATTGCCGTGGATGGAGAGGGGAATATCTACGTCGCCGATGAGCCGTTCATTCGAAGGGTAAGTCCTGATGGCATCGTCGAGCCAGTTGCGGGCATTATGGATACTTGGGAACCAAATGGCGATGGTGGCCCCGCGATAGGTGCTGGTTTGGGGTACATCATGGCGCTCTATGCTGATGCCTATGGAAACTTGTTTGTCTCAGCAAACAACGTGCGGGTTATATCCTCCGATGGCATTATCAATTCCTTGGCCGGACAAGGTGATACGGAGGGATATGAATGGGGCTTTTCGGGGGATGGAGGGCCGGCCGCTGCTGCCGAGGTATCAGATCCTATCGGACTCGAAGTGGGTCCTGACGGAAATCTTTATTTTATCGACAGTGGTAACAATAGAGTCCGGCGGATTACCTTGAACGGCTCCGCATTGATGGTACGTGCGATAGCTTCCCAGGATGGTACTCAACTTTATAGATTCGATGCTGCGGGTCGACATTTAACGACCGAAGATGCCATAACAGGCGCTTTAATCTATAAATTCCACTACGATGACGGCAATCACCTAATCGGCATCAAAGATGGTGACGGTGATTTTACCAAGATTGAACGCGATGGTCAGGGCCATCCATTAGCAATCATCGCTCCTGATGGCCAGCGCACAACCCTCACCTTGAATGAAAATGGTTACCTCGCCAGTGTCACCAACCCCGTTGGTGAGAGTTACCATATGAGTTATAACCATGATGGCTTGCTGACACGATTCACTGACCCCAGAAAAAACAGCTCCACCATAACCTACGATGAACTTGGCTACCTGACAAGCGACATTAATGCGATTGGCGGCGGCTGGACACTGAACCGGCAGAGCCTGGAGAGCGGCTATGAATCCAGCATGACCTCCGCCGAAGGTTTAACCACCCAATACCAGGTTAAATCCTTGTCCACAGGTGGTAGTCTGCGCACCAACATATACCCTGACGGTACCCAAACCACATTTTTACAAACGCCTGAGGGCACCGAACACAAAACCACTGCGAATGGTACTGTTATCCACACCACACAAGGGTCCGACCCCCGCTTTGGCATGGATACTCCGGTACCCGCGGAAATAATCGTTACCACTCCGGGTGGTCTGACTGCGAGCACAACCACCGAACGCACTGCGGTTCTGGAGGATAAAAATGATCCGCTCAGCCACACGGCACTGACGGAAACCACGACAACCAACGGTCGAACCTCGACGGCAACCTACATCGCCGCCACCCGCACCTGGCAAACCACCAGCCCCACGGGTCGTGGCGCCACATTGGTACTCAACGCCCAAGGCCGGCCTGTGTCCCGGGTCACCGGAAATCTCGCACCTCTGACTTATGATTACGACATCCGTGGCCGCCTGACCAGCCTCACCCAGGGCGAAGGCGACAGCGCACGCCGCTCCAGCATGGTCTACGATGATGACGGCAATCTCGCCAGCGTGACAGATTCACTCAGTCGCACGGTCAGTTATGACTATGACCTGGCCGGCCGCGTGACAAAGCAAACCTTTCCGGATGGCCGCAGTGTCGGTTATCAATACGATGACGGCGGCAACCTTACCGCCATTACTCCGCCGGGACGGGAAGCCCATGTATTCAGCTACACCAATGTTGATCTGGAGGAAAACTACACGCCGCCCGATATCGAAGGCGCGCAAACCGTAACGGCATATGAGTACAACAAGGACAAAAAGCTCACCGCCATTAAACGCCCCGATGGCCGCACGGTAACCTTCAGCTACACGGCAGGCAAACTGGCGGCATTGGGCATCGAGCGCGGTGCCTATCTGTACGCCTACGATGCCACCACCGGCCAGCGCAGTCAGATCACAGCGCCCGACGGTGGCACCCTGACCTACACCTATGATGGCTTTTTACCGCTGTCGCAAACCTGGAGTGGCGAAATCAACGGCAGCGTCTCACGCAGTTACGACAATAATTTTTGGATGACGGAGCGCTGCGTCAATCAAACCAGTTGTGCCAGCTTTGCGTACGATGATGATGGACTGCTGACTCAAGCCGGCTTGCTGTCCCTGGGCCGCCATGCGCAGCATGGTTTGATCACCAACACGGCCTTGGGCAGCGTCCAAACCCTCCGAAGTTATAACAGCTTTGGTGAAATCACAGGTTATGAAGCGACAGTGGCGGATATTGCGTTAGCCGATTTTGATTACATTCGAGATGATGTTGGACGTATTACCAGCAAGACCGAATTGCTGAATGGCCATTCGGTGAATGACGTCTATGGCTACGACCAAGCGGGCCGTCTAACCTCCGTTACCCGCAACGGCGCTACCATGACCACTTGGCAATACGACGCCAACGGCAACCGCACTCACGAAAACGGCAGTTTGATTGCCACTTACGACAATCAAGATCGTCTGGTTACGTATAAGAATGCCAGCTACAGCTACACCGCCAATGGCGAACTGAAAAGCAAAACCGAAGCGGGTGCTACGACGACCTACAACT
>CAZEWY010000266.1:0-3269 GCA_964515945.1 uncultured Cellvibrionaceae bacterium | reverse complement strand
TTGCAGACGCTCTGCCTTTAGACAAGGGGAAATCGATCAAATTTGACTATGCCACTGCTAAAAAAAAAGCCGCTGAAAATCAGCGGCTTTCCTTTTCAAATGCTCCATGAGCATATGGCAAGGCTTATTGTTATACCTTAGAAGGTGTAACGCGCACCAAGGGCATAACGCGGACCACCTACAGATAGATGAGTCGCCATTATTTCCGAACGGGCATGGTTACGGCTGTACTCATCCGTAATGTTGATGCCTTCGGCGAATATTGTCAGGTTATCTGTCAAGTCGTAGCTCGCATTCAAGTCAACTTGCTGGTACGCCTCGGTATAACCGGGGTTGGCACCTGTACCTGTTGCCGTTGTAAACAAGAACTCATCACGCCAGTTATAGCTCAGCCGAACTTGCACGCCGTGCTTATCATAGAAGGCTACAAGGTTAGCGGTATCGCTCAATCCGGTCAATGCGAATTGCGGTTCTACAAGCTCAGTATTGTCATACTCAGTGTCCGAATCGGCGATGGTATAGTTCGCAATCACACCAAAACCACTATCCCAGAAGTTGTGCTGAACGGCGATTTCGAAGCCGTCAAACATCGCATCTTCCTGGTTTACATATTCGGTCACGTTGAACAAGACATTTGGATCCTGCCCTGCAATACCGTAAACCCGTGGTGGATTCGTAGTCAGATCGACACCTTCAGCGGCGTTATCCACAATCCAATCCTTAACAGCAGCAGCATTCCATTGATCCGTACCCGCAGCGATCGCAGCATCACGACGGTCACCCGCAGAAGGGTTGGGCGCATCCAGCAGTTCTGCTGGGGTCAACTGTGTGCCGATGAAGTTCTGCACGTCTTTTCTGTAGTAACCAACCGATACATAGCTGGCATCACCATAGTACCATTCGAGAGACAGGTCAAAGTTGTCTGAAACCATGGGTTTCAGGGCAACATTACCCCGGTTGGCACTGCCGGTGGCCGCAGCGGGATCGCCTTGAGCAGGGTTGACACGCCGACTGATGGTCAGACCACTAAGCTGGTTCCAGAGCGGACGCCCCAAGCTTCGACCCAAGGATGTGCGAAGAACAAGGTCATCAGTCAATTCAAACTTGGCATCAATACTCGGCAGCAGATAATCATAACTACCCTCGCCCTGCTGTATAAGATCCAACGAAGGATTTGGAGCGGCCTCCAAATAAATCTCGTTAGCACCCACCCACATCACACGCCCGGTGAACTGACCTTCCAGATCTGTACCGAAACCTTTGGTTGTGGTGTCTTCGTAGCGCAAGCCAGCGGCAACACTCGTTGGAATACCAACAAGTTCTGTTTCCATGCTGAACTGAACCCAGGCACTGGTTGAATCTTCCTCAATGTAGCGAATCTCATCGGGTATTGGGTTAGCACAATACCAAGTACTACCGTTGGCACAATCGGCGAAGCCGGCGTCATCATCCAGATTTGCAGCGGCGTATGCCACGACCTGATCAAAGTCCGCCGTAAAACGTCGGTCGAACAGAAACTCACTGTCGCTGCCGCTCACGTCGCTAAAGTAGCTGCTAATATCGGTAAGAGTGTAGGCATCCACAGGGACATCGCCGATATTTCCGAGACCGCCCCAGGTATCTCGCTGGTTGACGGAGATAGTCGAACGGTTGGACTGAGCAATATGACCAATACCAAAATCGAGGCTCATGTTGTCAGCGAGCTCAAATTCGCCCTGGAACTGGAACTGGTCAATTTCATGCAACATCTGGCTGTTGCGGAAGGAACTGCCCGTAATCTGCAGGTCTTCTATGCGCAGATCGCTACCACCGGCACCATCAATGATGTCCAGCCACATGACCGGCAGATCGCCTTCGCCCATATGAACCCCAGACGCGTTACGGACAAATGCCGACGTCGTCAGGACGTTGTTGTTTCCGTAAGGACCGTCCGGCTTGGATTCCGCGTCCGATGAATGAGCATCAAACTCAAGGGTCAGGCGATCAGAAACTGACCATTCTACATTCAAGCCAAGGGAGGTATTTTCATTCTGAGATGAATAGCGACCTGAACCAAAAGTAAAATCAGCACCAAGATTTGTAGTGTCGTTCCACTGCTCCATTTCGCGATAGACCAAGGGAGATTCAACAGCACCAGTACCGTTGTCAGTCCATACCCCTACCTTAGCGCCAGTAAAGTTGAACCATGCGCCTGTGTCGGAAAAAACGGTCGTCTCCTCTTTTCGAGAGTAGGTGTAATCCAAAGTCGTCGTCAGATTGTCCGAAGGAGCAAATTGCAATACCAACTGGCCATTCAGGCGGGTGCGCTCGTACTCGCTGAAGTTGTAGCCAATTTGCTGAGGTACACCGTATACATCTTCAGCTTCGGGTGGATTGGTATGATTGCTGGGAGCAGGAGCGGCAAAGTCAACGGCACCCCACATGTCGGGCTTTGGAAACATACGCCAGCCTGTACCAATCTGCGCATTGGAGCTCCCGCCTTCGCGATCCTGATAAATTAAGGACAAACCTACGCCAAACTTGTCGTCGGCGAAAGTCTGGCTATAGATACCAGAGACTTCAGGAGTTACAGAGGGATCTTGAGCAGAATCGTCATAAACACCCTTGACGCCGGCAGAGAACTGTAGGCCTGGGTTGTCCAACGGACGAGCCGTTTTAATATTAATTGTGGCGCCAAGACCGCCCACTGGATTTTCCGCACGAACGGTTTTGTAGACTTCAACAGCGCTCACACTCTCAGCCGCAAGGTTAGAGAAGTCAAATGACCGCGAACCTGAGGCAACAGTATCTTCAATGGTCGCGCCTGGCATTTGACGACCATTCAGTGTTATCAGGTTGTAGTCTGGACCGAAACCACGCACAGTCACCTTGGAACCTTCGCCGTTGTCACGACTGATTGCAACACCTGTAATGCGCTGCAGCGATTCCGCAAGGTTGGTATCGGGGAACTTACCGATATCTTCCGCAGAGATCGCATCCACAACGCCCTGGGCATCGCGCTTAATGTCCATGGCACGCATCAGACTGCCGCGGATACCGGTCACGACAACTTCTTCGGCAACCATTTGATTATCCTGCGCCATGGCCATGCCGCTGAGGCCGACCATTGCGTAGGTCCCGATAGTCGATGCAATGAGTTTTTTCTTAAAGCTGATATTTTTCATTATGGAGCTGCTCCTCGAAACATTTATTTTTTGTCTGCTTTTAGAATGACGGCGCCTAGAAGCCGCCAAAATCCCTGTGTAAACTACGCCGCCTTCTCCCAAAGC
>CAZEWY010000265.1:0-3312 GCA_964515945.1 uncultured Cellvibrionaceae bacterium | reverse complement strand
GGTCCCTCTCGTGAGGGTTCCAGAAAGCCCTACCCCAAATCGAACCTCACTGTATGCCGAGCGTTAAGTATGACGTTATTGAACCCCGAAACTTGAGTTACAAATAATAACTGGTTTTAGTCATCGCCTTGGAGGCTTGACTCATGGCGGCTTTGACCGGCGCCGGGAAATCGTGGCCGCCAGCCCTCAAGGCCGCTTCACCATGCAGGGTTTCATCCTGCAGCATTTGCATGACAATCGTGCGGGAGGCCTTGTCCTGCTCCGGCAGTTGTTTTAGATGCCCCTGTAAGTGGCGGCAGACCTGTTGTTCCGTGGCCGCGACAAAGCCGAGACTCACCTTGTCGCTGATCAGGCCCGCGGTCGCCCCCAGGCCATAGGACAGGCCATACCATAAAGGATTGAGCAGGCTCGGGCGGCTATCCAATTGGCGCAGGCGCTCTTCGCACCAGGCCAGATGGTCCACTTCCTCATCAGCGGCTGTTTGCATCTCCGCGCGGATACCGGGCAGACGTGCCGTCAGGGCCTGCCCCTGGTAGAGCGCCTGGGCGCAGACCTCGCCCGTGTGATTGACGCGCATAAGGCCGGCGGCATGCCGCCTTTCACTGTCATTCATTTCACCGGAAGCCACATTGGCGGCAGGACTGTTGCGACCCGGCCGGCTGCTTCCCGGGGTCAGGGTGCGCAGAGCTCGATCGAATTGGCCTATGGCCTTGTCGAGCAGCGAGAAATGGCGGTCGGACATATGTAAAAACCTCAGCGTCGTTGGATCCGGTGAGCTATGGACTTGTGAATTGCTTGCGCTAATAATGTGTTGGACATCATCCTGAACCGATTGTCATTTTACATCCATTACAGCGAATAACTGATGAATAATAATGATCTGCGCCTGTTACTGCACTCCAAAATTGCATTACTGGCGCTTGAAACCTACGACGAAATCCGTGCGTTGAATATCCTGGGTGATGCGTTCCGGCAGGTACAGCGCCCGGCATTTCAATGGTCACTGACGGAGGGCCTCTCACCCCTCGGCTTCGGATTAGAGCTTAAGCAACCGGATCTCTACTGCCAGGCGGCGGATGCGCTGGCATATATCAAGCAGCAAGCGGCGCCCGCTGCCTTCGTACTCCGCGATATACATCCGTTTCTGGATGACCCCAAAGTGGTGCGTCTGATTAAGGATATCACTTTGGGCGGCCCGAACAGGGCTGCTCACAAGCTGGTACTGCTCTCATATCGACTGCAACTACCGCCGGAGTTGGCACGCTACGCTGCCAGTATCCAACTTTCAATACCTAACGATGAGGAAATCCTGGCGCTGGTTCGGGAGGAGGCGCGATCCTGGGCTCAGGCAAACAAGGTTAAACGCATCAAAACCGATAGCGCCGCTCTGGGAAAGCTGGTGGACAACCTACGCGGCCTCCCTCATCAGGATGTGCGGCGTCTTGCCCGTGGCGCTATTGCAGATGATGGCGCCATTACCGACGCCGACTTGCCTGAAGTGACCCGGGCAAAGTTCGACCTGATGGATATGGAGGGCGTACTTCACTTCGAATACAGCACCGCGCACATGGGCGATGTTGCCGGATTCCACCATCTGAAGGCATGGTTGAATGCCCGGAGGCGGGCACTGACAGAGAGCGGTGCTGGAGACAGACCCAAAGGCGTACTGCTGTTTGGCGTGCAGGGCGGTGGCAAAAGCCTTGCGGCCAAGGCTATCGCGGGTATTTGGGGGCTACCGCTGCTGCGTCTGGATATGGCTGCGCTTTTCAATAAGTATGTGGGCGAGACCGAACGCAATTTACGCGAGTCGCTCAAGCTGGCCGACACCATGTCGCCCTGCGTACTCTGGATGGACGAAATCGAAAAGGGACTGTCCAGTGGAGACAGTGACAATGGCACCTCTCAGCGCTTGCTTGGCACTTTGCTGACCTGGATGGCTGAGCGCAAAACACCGGTTTTCATGGTTGCCACCAGCAATGATATCAGTCGCCTACCGCCCGAACTCATACGCAAAGGCCGTTTTGACGAGATATTCTTTGTGGATTTGCCCGATGCGGCCACCCGTGCCCATATTCTTGCGATCCATCTGGAAAAGCGGGGTATTGACGGTGAGGCGATGCCATTGGATCACCTTGCGGAAATGGCGGACGGCTTTACGGGTGCAGAAATAGAACAAGCCGTGGTGTCGGCAATCTACGCCGCGGCTGCAAACCATGAAAGTGTTTGTGAGCAGGATCTGGCGAAGGCCATACAACAAACTCAGCCTCTATCGGTGGTCATGGCTGAACAGGTAGCAGCCTTGCAGGAGTGGGCAAGGGAGCGGGCGGTGAAGGCTTAGAAGCGGCAAGCTGCAAGCTGCAAGCTATAAGCTGCAAGTCAAAATCAAAGCTTGCGGTTTACAGCACGTCCTCTCTATCTTGCCGCTTAACCCCTCTCCCTCTCAATTGCCCGGTAGGCAATATCGGAGCGTTGATACTTGTCCTGCCAGGTGATTTGGTCGGCCTGGCGATAAGCATTCTTTTGGGCCTGGGTGACGGTCTCGCCGAGAGCCGTGGCGCAGAGTACACGGCCACCGTTGGTGACAATTTGGCCATCGACCTGTTTGGTTCCTGCGTGAAAAATCTTGCTATTGGCGTCGTCGGCGTTTTCCAGCCCACTGATGGGTAAGCCTTTGGCATAGCCGCCGGGATAGCCGCCGGCTGCCATGACCACGCCCACCGCGGGGCGCGGGTCCCATTGAGTACTGGTCTGCTCCAGCGTGCCCGCCAGAGCCGCCTGGCACAAAGCGACCAGATCCGACTGCAGGCGCAACATGATCGGCTGGGTCTCCGGGTCGCCGAACCGGCAGTTGTATTCGATGACCTTGGGAGTGCCGTCGGCAGCGATCATCAGACCGGCATAGAGAAAGCCGGTGTAGGCATTGCCTTCGCTGGCCATGCCCCGCAGTGTCGGCAGTATGACTTCATCCATGATGCGCTGATGAATCTCCGGGGTGACAACCGGTGCCGGTGAATAGGCACCCATGCCGCCGGTGTTGGGGCCGGTATCGCCGTCGTGGGCGCGCTTGTGGTCCTGGCTGGTGGCCATGGGCAGGGCGTGTTCGCCATCGGCGATAACGATGAAACTCGCCTCTTCGCCCGTGAGAAATTCCTCAATGACGACACGGCAGCCGGCGTCACCAAATTTGTTGCCGGCCAGCATATCGCGCACCGCATCTTCGGCTTGCTGCAGTGTTTCGGCGACTATGACGCCCTTGCCGGCGGCGAGACCATCGGCCTTGACGACAATAGGCGCACCCTGTTCACGCAGATA
>CAZEWY010000264.1:0-3347 GCA_964515945.1 uncultured Cellvibrionaceae bacterium | reverse complement strand
CCGGTGAGATGGGCCTGGGTACGTCGTCGTGTTCGAGCGCCGCCGAACTCGGACGGTATCGTTCAAGAAGTGGGCCAAGTATCCAAGCTTCCCACCCCCGCCGGCAAGCAGTCCATTCATCCCCGTCTATGAATCAATGTTAGAGCCGAAATACGAACCGGACAATGAGTAAGGAGGTATATGCCAGACGCCCAGCCATCTAACCAGCCAGACAGTGAGCAATTCCGACAGGCTGCCCGCAAGATTGCCCGAGAGATGGTCGTCACCGGCGCCCAACTCGACTATATGCACTCCAAACCCCTGATCGTCCTGACGGGCAGGTTGGCCCTCAAGTCAGCCGTCTGGATAGGCCTGCCCATGACCGTCATCGGTTGGCTGATCGGCAACGGCGATATCGCCCGGATTGGCCTGTGGGTGCTGCTCGGCGGCCTGTGGGTCGGTGGGGTAGGGGTGGCGGTGATGCTCCCCGGCTGGCTGCGGGTGACCGAGGCAGCGCGGGCGCGGGCGGATCAGGCGCTGGATGAGGCCGAGGCGCAGGCTGAGGAGGGTAAGTCTTGACATGGTTGGTTGTTTCATATATAAGAGAATAAATAATACTAGAGGATTATAGTAATGCAAATATCCCTGCCCAAACGGTCGAAAGGGCGACCGAGAACGACGAATCCCGAGATAAGGACGACCATCTTTATTTCAGACCTCCATGTTCCAGAGATGGACATCAGCGCCTATCGCACCTTTTTACATTTCCTCAAAGATAAACGCCCGGACTATCTCTGGATTGTAGGAGACCTGCTCGACATGCACTCGTTCTCCAGCTTCCTCAAAGACCCCTCTCTCGACAATAGAACAGAAGAATCAATCGAGACAATGAATAACATCCTCGATGAGATTGCTGAAACCTCCCCAAACACCATCATCAAGATCGCATGGGGAAATCACGGGGACCGTATCACCCGCTATCTTTACACCATGCCAGAGATTTTGCCATTTGTAACCAAAGGGAAGAAACCTATCCAACTACTAGCCGATGCGCTGAGTCTGGATGATCGCGGGATCGACCACTATCCATACCGGGAGGTGGTCAATTTTTATGGCTTCCACGTAACTCACGGCGAAGCTGCTGGCCTACACGCCAGTAAGAAAGAATTGGAAACTCATCAAGTATCCGGTGTTAGCGCTCATGTGCACTCGAATAAATACTGGGAGCGCCGTGGGCGCAATGGTGTTACTCAGTGGTGGTCGATTGGTGGACTGCCGAGTCGAAACGTGAGCTATCGACCAAACAACTCGTGGTGTGCGGGGATTGGCTACCTCGAGCAAGTTGTTGACCGGGAGGATCTCTTTACCTTCCACCCATTACCTATTGTGAAAGGGCAGTTCGTCTTTTCTGGACGGTTATATAACCAGGACGGCTGTTTTGAGATGAGATGACCGAATTTGACGCCCTCCAGGAGTACAAAGAGTCCATCTCCCGCCGCGGCGGCGAGGCGACCAAAGCCAAGTACGGCACCAACCACTACCGCCGCATGGGCCGGCTGTCCGCCGCCAAGCGCAAGGCCGACGCCCGCCGGCGGATGATCGACCTGACCCGGCCGCTGGAGACCGGCATTGACCCGGAGGCGTTTCGACAGATGGTCGAGGGGATGAACCAGGAGGATGATGACTAAGAACACACAATCATTTGAAGCATTCAAAGACCTAGAAGCCTACATCAACGAGAAAATGGCTGAAAGAAGGTGGTGGGAACGATGTTGGGACTTTCTAGCTTACCGGGCATGGCGCAACCATAACCCCAAAGAGTATTACCGCAGGGTCAAGCACTTCATCCAGCGAGGCCGGCGAGGCTACTCCGACGAGGACGTCTGGGGACTGCACTACCACCTATCCGAAGTGCTGTATCGCTCCCTGACGGATCTGCGCAACAACATCCATAGCTACCCCTTGGATTTCCAGAGCTCCGACGAATGGAAGGCGGTACTTGATGAGATGATCGAGGGCTTCTACCTAGATGTGCTCGATGACGAATGGCAGATAGAAGACATCGACGAGCGAATGAAAGAATACAAGCGCCGTGAACGCAAGCTCCAGCGATCCCTGACGCTGTTGAAGAAGTATTACGGGGATTTATGGGACTAAGCACTATGACGAGAAACGACCTTATATCAGTGCTGACCGATCACCCGGAAATACGGGTATGGCAAGCAATCCGCAATCTCAGTCCCTATGCGTTTATCTACGGTAGCGACTGGCTACCACCAGCAAGAGGCGACTACGACAGCGACGAGGCCTACACCCAAGCATGTATCCATTTCGCTGAGAATGTGAAGGATACATTTTATATACCTGATAGTCAGGAGTCTAATGAATAACCAACACGCCATCAACCAACTTGCCTCGAACCAGCTCCAAAACGAGTTCCGACACACCGACTGGGTCATCCATAGCCACCTCTACGACCTGCGGGCAGTCGGCATCGAGCCTAAGCCGGCCGACATCCAGCGGGCGAAGCGGACACTGGCCTATGCCGGGGCAGTGGTGCACGACGCCGTGATGGATCTGGTGGCGGATGTGCTGGGTCGGGAGCGGTTGCCACGGGTGTATGGGGAGGGCGAATGACTAGAAATCACAAGTACCGAGTTGCTTACAGAACTGACTATCACATCGAGGAGAAAAACGATTTCGTTGAGAATGCCGTAAACCGCAACCCCGCCGAAGCCGCCGCCCTGTTGTGGCTGGAGCTGAAGGAGGGGCGATGCGAGTAGCGTTTGACATCGATGACACCCTCTGGAAGATCCGCCGGCGAGCGCCGCTGTGTGATGAGACGTGTCCCAAGCCGTATTGCACCGTCCATAACCCCAAGTTCGACCAAGTGCCTGACTACGACCTCATCCAGGTGTTGCGCTGGTTTGCCACCAACGGCGATGAGGTGTTCGTCTGGTCAGCTGGCGGGGTGGACTACGCCCAACAGATCGTCACCAAGCTCGGGCTCGATGAACTGGTGACCGTCATCCCCAAGAGCGAACCCCAAGAAGGCAACACCTTCATCGATATCGCCTTTGACGATTGTGAAACCCGGCTAGCTAAGGTCGATGTGCAGGTGAGAAGGGAGGCCAATGGGACGACTGAGTAAAACCGAAGCCGTGGCTCGTGGCCTCCTGCGCCACTACCTGCCCGACGTGCGACAGCACCACAATATCCGGCCAACGACTCGCAAGGGCGCCAAGGCCTACCAGATCGCCCAAGCCAAGCGGTTCGGCTTCGACCTAGATAATCTGGAGGGCGATATCTACCTCGAGGACTTCCGCACCATAGTGGAGATCTCCGGAATTCAACACGGCCGCCCCGTC
>CAZEWY010000263.1:0-3368 GCA_964515945.1 uncultured Cellvibrionaceae bacterium | reverse complement strand
GTTTGCAAATGTGCCGCTTACGCGATCAAGGTCAACCACCAGGTTGTCGAGGTTTTGATAATAGGCTTCAGTCAACACCGACCACCTGTTGCTCGGGAAAACTTCAAAACCTAAACTACCGTGGGTGATTTCTTCGGTCTTCAGGTCGTTCGATTCGTTAGCGGCAAGATCTAAAAATCGCGGTGACTGATGAAAGAGCCCCGCAGTCGCAAAATATCTAATTGTTTTACTCGGCCGCCAATTGACGCTAAATCTGGGCGACGCGAAGCTTTCGTCTGCAAAGCCGTCCCGTTCGAACCGCAGGCCTGTGCTAATATCCCAATCGCCGCGCTCAAAAACTTGTTCTACGTAGCTTGCGTAGCTCGTTTCTTTCTGATTTAGTGAAGAGTTGGTATCGGCGGGAGTCAGCACAATATAATGCTGATCAGGGTCTGGTCTGAAATCATCGTCGTCATAGATAAATCGAGTCCAATCGCCATCCAAGACGGTGTCATAGTCCAGTTCAATTTGCGTTACGCGAATACCAGCACTGAACATGCCCCATTGATTTACTGTCTCGAAGTCGCTTCGCCAGCCAATCTCTGTCTCATCCTCACCGATGGTAATAATGTCTTCCCGTACCGGAAAGCTGGACGCAGGTGATCCCGCTGGTACGAGATCAGGAAATGCTTCACCCTCTGAACTGATCTTGTCGCTTGTGCGGTAGTAAACCTTGTTGGTCCAGACAGATTTTTCACCGATCAATGATCGCATTGTCAGACCGTACAAATCACTATCTTGTTCAGAATCCTGAAGTGCAGAATCCTCAAAATTGGGCGACGCAAAAACGTGAGTCACCCCGCGAGTATAGTCTTCGTGTGTATCTATCAGTAAAATTTCGAAGGTGTTGTCCTGGTTGACTGGTATGACCGACTTTACGATGATGTCTCTTAAGACAGGCTCACCAATATCCAGCTCCTCGATAGTTTCAAATAAAGCGCCGAAATCCAATCGTCGAGCAGAAACGAGCAAAGTGGAATCTTCAGTGAAGCCCGCGGGGCCGTCGTAACCAACTTCATAGCCCGCAAGGTCGAGGCGCAGGCTTGCTGAAGGGCTTGGGTTGCCATCGGCGACTTCCAGTTTGAGTAACGATGCCGCACGGCCGCCATAAGCCGCGCCCCACCCTCCCGGTGAAAATTCTGCACCACTGATAACATTCGGTGCGAAAATCGAGAAACGGCCGCCACCACCGACATCTTCTTGTTCACCGAGTGACGCATCAAAGTGCACCGCTTTGTCAAAGGGAAAATCATCAACGAATAACAAATTATCTCTTGGGCCACGGCCGCGTACGCTAAAGTTCGCGAACTCACCAGTGGATGCCAGGCCAGGCAACCCGTCCAGCGACAGAAGTGGATCTGCGCCACCGCCAACGGCACTTCGCAACGCCTCCCTGTCGAGATATGTGCTTGAATCTGATGCAAATACATCAACTTGCTGTCCTCGAACCAGCGTTTCCTCAAGTGCCTGCGCTCTAAACAGTTCGAATTCAATCTGTATATTTTTGCGCGTAATTACGCGTACGCTTGGCTCATACGATGATGCGAACCCGCTTTTGGTCACCTTCACCGAGTAGAGTCCGGGGTCGAGCGGTTCAATGACGACGCGACCTTGTGCGTCGGTTTCGACTGCTCGCGTGGAATTGGTCTCCCGTTCCGTGATCGTGATCTGTACGGTCGAGAGTGGCCGGTGAGTAATCTGATCCTTGACAAGAATAGTCATTCCACCGGGCGCCTCTGCTGCATGGGTAGAAAGTGGAAAGCTGAAAAGTGAAAAACCCATCAGGAACGCCGACAGCGTCAACCATGATATCTGTCTCAAATGCCTACCCATTTTGCTCAATCGCCAGCTCATATTGCTATCCCTCCGAGAATCGACCGTATTTGATGAATCGCTGGAAGGTTAACAGCGCCAATGTGACTAAAAAGTCGCTGAAATGTGAACGCTCCATCAGATCCCGAATGCCTACCCCGCTTTAACTCAAGGGAAATACCGGCACCATCCGACTGATACGAGCACCCCAAGGGTCAGAAAGCCTCAGAGAACAACCGATCCACGGCCCCAGCAGGATTGCCCTGCCTTGATTTGCCGATATGGCGCCGCAATCTACGCTCGCCCGCTTTTACCACCGATACCGACCTTAAATGACGTCGAGACCGTACAAACTGCTGGCAGGGCTTTGGGACAATAAGTTCCCTCCGCTAGCTGTTGTCGAATTCGCGGCCGGTGCTTGCTGAAAAAAACAGGGGGTCATCAATATTGCGCAACTTGTTAACCCTAGGAAATATGAAAGCCACTATTCCCATGGCAATTTAGGTAAAGCTTTCAATGCCTTGATATAGGCATTTTCGTCAAATTTTTTACCTTCTTTTATGATTTCGAATATTTCAGATGAGACCACACAACCAATATATTTCATAGCCTCTTCATGAGGCATGCCTTCAGAAATCAGTCGATCCAGAGTGATTTTTGTTTCTTTGGGATTATTCTTCCGTATTTGATTCTCGATAACTTCAAAAATTGCTTCACGGAGGTATTCGTTATCTTCCATATCCATCCTTCTATAAGTAGTGTAGTGTTAAATTGAAGGTTAATCGGAATTGGGCTATCAACGCACGCCAGGTTTGGCTTCCTGTAGGGCTGTTCTAACTTAGATCTTTCAATCCTCTCCATTAAGGCATTGTGCTCGAAAGGGCAGTGCTAGCCGCATCCGCAAATCCGCCAAATGACACCTGCATCCTCATTCGCACACTTTTAAGGTCCGTGGCTTAACTCACCGACGCGTCTGATCATCAGAAGGAGACTATTCCCCGATATTTTTTTTACGTGGCCGTCTTATTTTTTGTAACTTCTATAGAATGGCCAACGAACCTTTGGCTTGAATACTCCGAGTGCAGTGGCGACCACAAGAGCCGCAACATCGTAGACTGCGCCGGCGATTAGTCGTCCCTCAGCACCGCCTTGACCGGTGAGCATAGCGTCCATGCCGCCCTTCAACACAAGCGCGCCGACCGCGATAACTGAAACGATCAGAAGGAGCTTGGTCGTCACCCATGGATAGCGGAATACACCCCACTTGGTGCCAAGCCCGAGAAATACTCCAGTTATCAGCGCAGCAAAGCTCAGCGGAATACCAAACATAAACGCGAACATCTGAAGCGTCCGATACGATGCATGAGCCAGCGACGGGTCACTTGTCATCGCTGCCTGGACCGCAACTGCGAGATAGCCCGCAGAATCACCAAGCAATCCCACCGAAACGATTATATGTATAGTTGAACGAAGCCGCTACGCGGCAAAATTCATTTTCGTGCAATCGAAGATAATTC
>CAZEWY010000262.1:0-3379 GCA_964515945.1 uncultured Cellvibrionaceae bacterium | reverse complement strand
TTTTTCGCCAATTTTTGCCTTGCGCTGACTGCCTCGCCAACGTTTTTCAACAGCCTGCTAGGTTTCCCTCAACGCCGTGGCAACCGGCAAACGGGCGGCGCGCAATGCGGGGAAGAACCCACCAATAAATCCGATAATGACGGCGGCGATAATGCCCTGCATCAACAAATCACCGGTGACGGCGAAGTCGAACACGACCTGGCTGAAACTGGCGCCGTTGATGGTGGAGACGGTATGGCCGTTGAAGATGAGAAACACCACCAGGGCGCCTATCAAACCACCGAACAGCGCCAACAACAGGGATTCCACCAGCGTCGACACGGCCACGGGAAAGGCACCGAAACCAATGGCGCGCAGCGTGGCGATTTCCCGCGTGCGCGCGGAGACGGAGGCATACATGGTATTGATGGCACCAAAGATGGCGCCCAGGGACATGAGGATTGCCAGTGGATAGCCCACACCCTTGATGAAGGTGCTCAGGGGTTTTGCCTGGGCGGCCATGTAGTCGGTTTCCCGTTGTACGTCCACATCCAGCCGTGGGTCGGCATCAATGGCGGCCTGCAAGTCTTCCAGGGCGGTTTCGGATTCGAGCTTCACGCGTACGCTCTGAAAGCTGTTGCCGCGCCGGTAGGCCGATTGCACGGATCGTGCGTCCGCCCATAACTCCGATTCCACCGAGCCGCCGCCCGCGCTGAAGATGCCCACGACGGTCCATTCGGTTTTCCCCAGGTTCACTTTGGACCCTATGCCCAGCCCTGCAAATTGCTTGTTGGCGCCGCGCCCGACAATCACCTCATTGCGGCCCGGTTCAAAATTGCGGCCTTCGATAAACTCGATATTGTCGCGCACTTCAAAGGCGCCCTGCTGAACGCCTCGCAAGGGTACATTGGCACTGGTGTCGGTGGAACGTTTGGGAATATCGACGATCACGTAAAGCTCCGCCGACGTCACGGGCTTGCCGTCGCGCTTGAGTATGCCCGGAAGCTGGCCAATCAGCTGAATCTCTTCATAGCCAATGCCGCTGTTTATCTCCGAGGTGGCGCCGGAACGCAGGATGATGGCGGTATCCGCCGAGCCCGCCAAAGTCATGGTGCGCTGAAAACCGGAGGCCATGGAAAGCACCCCGATAAACACGCCCACCACGCAGGCCACGCCGAATATGGCCACCGACGATGAACCCAGACGCTGGGGCAAATTGCGGATATTCATTCCACACACAGTCACTATTTGTGTCAGTCCTCTCATGATCAGCGCCTCCCCAGGCCAGTGACAATATTCAGGCGCATTCCCTGCAACGCCGGTATGAGTCCCGCCAGGCCACCGAGCAACACTATGGCCACAATGCCATTCACCCAGACGCTTGCGGGCATGCTGAAGCCAGGCAGAAAGGCGGCCACCTGGGTGGCGATGCCGTTCACCAGAAGCCACGCCAGAACAAGGCCCGCCAAGCCGCCGAGCATGGCCATCAGAACCGACTCCGCCAGAATCATCATCAACACCGAATGGTTGGAAAACCCGAGGGTTTTGAGAATGGCCATTTCCGGTATGCGCTCGCGCACGGCCTGGGCCATGGTGTTGGCCGCCACCAGCAGCATGGTGAAAAAGACCGCGCCCAAAATCATGGTGGTAATGGCGCCGACATCGCCAAACTGCTTCATGAAGGATTCCATGAAAGCTTTTTCGGTGCTGGTTTTGGTTTCCGCCGGTGAATTGACAAAAAGCGCATCAATATCCTCGGCAACCTGGGCGGCCTTGGCCGGGTCTTCAACCTTGATCATCAGCCAGCCAATAGTGCCTTTGTCCCACTGCCTTGCCTCATCGAAATATTCGTAGTGAAACAGCATGCTGCCGCTGTCAGCGCCGGCCTCGGCGGAAAAAATACCTTCAATGACGAACTCCCAGGTGCGGTTGCCATCCTCCTGGGGAAACATGGAAAACAGCGGTATTCGGTCGCCCACCTTCCAGCCGAAACGCTCGGCGAGGGTGGTGCCAATCACCGCGCCTATGCGATTGTTTTGCCAGGCCTGCATCTGTTCTTCCGGCAGGCTAAGCAGGTCCGAGTAAACGTCAAAATAACTCTCCGCGTCCACGGCAAATTGCGCGAACTGATTGCGCGGCTCTTGATAATAAGCGCCAAACCAGCTGGCAAAAGTGACCTTGGAGACGCCCTCCACGTTGCGCACCCGGTTGACGTAGCTGAAGGGCAGGGGTTGAATCAGCGAAACCTTGTGGATGGTCACCAGGCGATCCGCACCGGCTATTTCAGCGCCCTGGGTAAAAGCCGCGTTGAGAGAACCCAGAGCTCCGAACAGAATAAAAGCCACGACTATCGAAAGTACCGTCAGGCTGGTACGCAATTTTTTGCGTGTCAGGTTTTTCCAGATGAAATAAAGGTATTTCATAATCACTCCCCTGTGATCAGCGCGCCCTTGTCCAGGTGCAGGGTTTGCTTCGCATGATCGGCGGCGCGTGGATCGTGAGTCACCATGACAATGGTCTTGCCCTGCTCCCGGTTGAGGGCTTGCAGCAACTCCAGAATTTCGTCCGCAGTGGCGCGGTCCAGATCACCGGTGGGTTCGTCGCAGAGCAGCAGATCGGGGTCTGACACAATCGCCCGGGCGATGGCCACGCGCTGCTCCTGCCCGCCGGACAACTCGCTGGGTGTATGTTTGGCGCGCTCTTTCAGGCCCACCAGTTCCAGTGCGGCCGCCACACTCTGCTTGCGTCGCTTGGCGGACAGTTTGGTCAGCAACAGTGGCAATTCCACATTGCGCTCGGCGGTGAGCACCGGCATCAGATTATAAAATTGAAAAATGAAACCGACGTGGCGGGCGCGCCAGCGGGTCAGTTGCCCCGCCGAAAACTGATCGATGCGCTCGCCGGCAATTTTCAGGGAACCACTGGTGGGGCTATCCAGGCCACCGAGCAGATTCAGCAGGGTTGTCTTGCCGGAACCGGATGGTCCCATCAGCGCCAGGAAATCACCCCGCTTGATGTCCAGGTTCAGATCCGAGAGTACCGGCACGGTTTCCTTGCCTTTGCGATAGGTTTTGCTGATACCCCGTAATTCAACCAGTACTTCGCCGCCGCTGGTGTTCTGCGTGTTTCCCTCTGTCATTTCCGCTTGAGTTGCCTGAGACATAAGTTTCGTCCTTATTTAATCAACGCTGTTTCAATCAAGAATAATCGTCGCGCCATCTTTCAGCGCGGGTGGTGGATTTACAATATAGCGCTCACCAGGTTCAAGCCCTGTAGGCACCCAGTAATCCCGCTCATTGCGCACCTCTGTGACAATTTCCCGGCGCTGGGCGGTATCATTTTGCACAACAAAAATCTGGGCTTGGCCGTCCTCGAATTGCACGGCACTTTTGGGGATGGC
>CAZEWY010000261.1:0-3396 GCA_964515945.1 uncultured Cellvibrionaceae bacterium | reverse complement strand
ACCCGCGCCGCACCCAGGAGCAGATCATTACGGAACTCCTGGCCGCGGCATTGAATGATCTGGAAAACAGCCTGCCCTATGAACAGGGGACGAAAGTTGTCACCATGGATGAAATGGGCGACCCGGTTTATGAGGACGTTGGACTGACACCCCGGTTTCTGGAGTTGAGTCGCAAATACCTCACGCAACTCCGACAGGACAGTACGACAAAAAGCTGACTCGGCTTATAACCCAGCTTCTTTTGCCGCACACCAGAGGCTTTCCATTTGGCGGATATCCGCCGTTTCAGGGCTCTTTCCCTGTTCGGCCAGGCGCTCTTCAATATAGCGGAACCGTCGTTCAAACTTTCGGTTAGCCTCCCGCAGGACGGATTCCGCGTCCAGCCCCAAATGCCGTGTGAGGTTGACCGCGGAGAAGAGCAGATCGCCGGCCTCCTCCGCCATGTCATCGGCGTTCTGCTGGTCCATGGCCTCCTCCAGTTCCCGCAGTTCGTCTTGAAGCTGCGCAACTACATCCTCTACCCGGCTCCAGTCGAAACCACAGCGACTCGCCCGCTTTTGCATCTTCGCCGCCCGCGTCATGGCTGGCAACGCCAGGGGCAAATCGTCGAGCAGCCCCGCGGCACCTTTGGCCGCGCGCTCTTCCTCCTTGATGTTCTCCCAAACACGGGCAATGGCCGACTCATCCGCCAGGTGGCCCGGCTTGCGGTGGCTATCTAAAGTACCTTCCGGAAAAACATGGGGATGTCGGCGTATCAGCTTTTGAGCCAGGTCGGCAACCACGTCGCCAAATGTAAACCGCTGTTCCTCCGAGGCCAACTGACTGTGAAAAACCACCTGGAACAGCAGATCGCCCAACTCTTCCCGCAAGTGCTGGTAGTCTTCCCGTTCAATCGCATCCACCACTTCATAGGCTTCTTCGAGCGTTGACGGCACTATGCTCTTATAGGTCTGGCGCTGGTCCCAGCTACAACCCGTTTCGGGATCCCGCAGCCGCGACATGACTGTCAACAGATCAGTCAGATCCTGGCTCAAGGTTGATCGGGATTCTGTCATAAAAGCCCTTTAGGTTTTGCGCCGCACCGACGAGATATTGGGCAAGCGGCTCAGGCGCGCCAGTACCCGGCTCAGCTCACTGAAATCCGTCACTTCAAGCTTCAGTACCATGTCGACGGTATTTTTGTCCTTGTTCGACAAGCTTTGCATGGCGCTGACATTCACGCGTTCGCGATCCAGCATGGCGGTGATATCCCGCAGCAAGCCGTGGCGATCAAACGCCTCGATAAGAATGTCGACAGAGTACTGGTGCGTGGGTTTTTCGCCCCAGTCAACGGAAATGATGCGCTCGGGTTCATCCGCCTGTCGCTGCAGGACGTTGGCGCAGTCCTGTCGGTGGATGGACACCCCGCGACCCTGGGTGATATAACCGATAATGCGATCACCCGGGATGGGCTTGCAGCACTGGGATATGTGTGACAACAAATTGCCCACACCGTCGATATAAACGTCGGCTTCACCCCGTTCACTGGACGCCCGTCCCACCAGTGAGACCACCGGTTCAACCGGCTTTTGCACCGAGAACAATCGCTGCGCCACATTGATGACCCGATCAACACCCAGATCGCCAGTGCCTACCGCCGCATAAAGGTCATCGAGGCCTTTCAGATGGAGGGTCTGCGCCAGTTGCTGGTAATCCATATCTTCCACCGCGAGGCGCCGGAATTCGTTATCGAGCAACGCCCGCCCATCGACGATATTCTGATCCCTGTCCTGCTGGCGGAACCAGTGCTGCAGACGGCTGCGCGCGCGCGATGTGGTGATGTACCCCAGCGCCGGATTGAGCCAGTCGCGGCTGGGGGATTCCCGTTTGCCCGTCAGAATCTCGACCTGATCCGACGTATGCAGCGGATGATTCAGGGGAACAATGCGGCCGTTGACCTTGGCACCTTTACAGTAGATGCCGACATCGGAATGAATGCGAAAGGCAAAGTCCACCGGCGTCGCATTTTCCGGCAGATCCACCACATGTCCCTCGGGTGTAAAAACATAGATGCGGTCCTCGGCAATACCTCGCGGCAAATGGTCTTCCCAGGGATTGCCGCCGACCTCCTCGTGCCATTCCAGAACCTGGCGCAACCACTCTATTTTTTGCTCGTAACTGGTGGCATCCGAGGCCTGATCGGTATGCTTGTACCGCCAGTGGGCGCAGACGCCGTACTCGGCTTCGTCGTGCATCTCCCGGGTGCGTATCTGCACTTCCAGAACCCGGTTGCCGGGTCCCTTGACGGCGGTATGCAGGGAGCGGTAACCATTCTCCTTGGGGTTGGCGATATAGTCATCGAATTCATTGGGAATATTGCGCCAGAGGGCGTGCACCAATCCGAGCACGCTGTAACATTCGCGTTCCGTGTCCACCAGTATGCGCACGGCACGTATGTCGTACACCTCATCAAAACTGATGCCCTTACGTCGCATTTTTCGCCAGATGCTGTAGATGTGCTTGGCGCGACCCGTGATCTCGGCACTGATATTCTCTTTCGCGAGCGCCTGCTTCAATATATCCAGCACGTGATCGATGTATGTCTGTCGGTCGAGTCTGCGCTCATCCAGCAGACGTGCAATGTACTTGTAATCGAATGGCTGCGAGTAGCGGAAGGATAGATCTTCCAGTTCCCATTTGATGTGGCCGATACCCAGACGGTGGGCCAAGGGCGCATAGATTTCCGCCACTTCCTTGGCGACGCGCTGGCGTTTTTCCACCGGCGCCTTTTTGACCGCACGTATGGCGCAGGTGCGCTCCGCCAGCTTGATCAACGCCACGCGCACATCGTCGACCATGGCCACCAGCATCTTGCGGACGTTTTCGGCCTGCTCAATGGATTGCTGCCCAAAGACGGTATCGCCGGAATGATTGGACGCGCTGCTGATGGCGGCCATGCGCTGAACGCCCTCAATCAGCGATGCACTGACATCACCAAAGAGTTTTCGCACCCGCGCCAACTCGAGCTTGTTTTCGCGGACGGAACGGTAAAGTACGGCGGCAACCAGCGTGTCCTTGTCCAGTTGCAGTTCGGCGAGAATTTCGGCCATTTCGAGCCCCGCCGTGACCGTGGAATAGTTCGCTCCCCAGCCGGTAAGCTGGTCACCGGGCAAGGCTTCCACCTCACGGCTCAGGCGGCAGGCATCGTAAAGACTTGCAATATCACCCTCGGATAAATGCGCATGGCTGCCAACGCGTTCCAACCAGGTTTCAATATCCAGCTCACCATTACCCTTGATCGGGTGATCTTCTCTTACTTTTACCATGATGGACCACTATGAAATTTCATGGAGCCGGGGTCAGCTAGGGCCTGTTAACACTAATTCGGTTGTCGCTGTTGTGACTAAAAAGCCACCA
>CAZEWY010000260.1:0-3461 GCA_964515945.1 uncultured Cellvibrionaceae bacterium | reverse complement strand
CCGCATGCAGGGTGTTGTGGGGACTGGGGGTTAGATACCCCCGGTTACCCGATTATAGCTTTTATTCATAGTGAGTCCACAGCCGTAGAACTTTAACCGCTCTCTCCTCTTCTAGAACCTGGTACACCAATCGATGTTGGATATTTATTCTTCGGGAGTATGCTCCTGCCAAGTCACCAATTAGCTTTTCAAAGGGCGGCGGTTTCTGATAGGGATCTTGCTCGATAATTTGCAACAATTCTTGAGCTTTACTCTTAAGCCCTGATGAGGCGAGTTTGCGAGCATCCTTTTGAGCTTGCTTGGTGTAGTAGAGCTTCCAAGTCACCAATCAAGCTCCTGATCGCACTCGTCGAGCCCAGCACCCATACCTTCACGGATGGACTCCCTCATGCCTGGCAGAGCCAGTAAGTTGAGCGTTTCGTTTATGGCGTTCCAATCCTCTTCTGCCAGAAGGACGGCATTTCCCCTTTTCCCTGTAATAACAATAGGTTGATGGCTGGTAGACGCCTCGTCAATCAAGGCATAGAGCTTGGTGCGGGCTTCTGTAGCGTTAAGTGTAGTCATAGGTCACCTCCGATCGACGGAGCGTACGCCTATACGTACGCAATGTCAACTGGCAGGCTATAACGTCGCCGGCACCAGTAGTGGGCGGCACCAGTAGTGGGTGTCTTTTTTGTTTTTCTCGTAATCAGCTTTAACTTTGCGAAAAGCCCTGTCGCCAATCGATATCGTCACTGGAAGACCAGATTTCCTGATAGTAAACCGGCTCGATACAGCTTATCTGCTATACGCCAATGCGAACCACGGGCTTGCCCACCACGCGCGCACGCGCGATCGATGCAACTGCTGCCAGCGCGTCCCCGAAGCTGAAACGTTCGCCGATCACCGGCATAATCCGGTGGGGCACCAGTAGTGGGTGTCTTTTTTGTTTTTCTCGTAATCAGCTTTAACTTTGCGAAAAGCCCTGTCGCCAATCGATATCGTCACTGGAAGACCAGATTTCCTGATAGTAAACCGGCTCGATACAGCTTATCTGCTATACGCCAATGCGAACCACGGGCTTGCCCACCACGCGCGCACGCGCGATCGATGCAACTGCTGCCGGCGCGTCCCCGAAGCTGAAACGTTCGCCGATCACCGGCATGATCCGGTGGTGATTGAGCTCGGCGAGGAACGCTTCGAAGTCGCGGCGACTGCCGGCGCTGACGCCGTGCAGGTTGAGTTGGCGGGCAATCACCGGGCCGATCAGGTTACCGTGCACATCCATCCCCTGGAGGAAGCCAACGATGGCGATGTGTGCATTGTCCGCGGTCACATCTAACAGTTGCAGCAGATTCTGCCCGCCAACTACTTCGACGATCCCATCGACGCCGTGACCACCGGTGGATTCGCGCACCGCCTGCGCCAAATCGGGGCTGTTGCGGTAGTTGATCACGGCGCTGGCGCCGAGCTTCTTCAAAAGTGCCGCCTTGTCTTCGTCGCTGGTAGTGGCTAGCACCTCGGCGCCAGCAGCGGCGGCGAGCTGCACCGCCATCAGCGAAACACTGCCGGTGCCTTGCACCAGTACGCACGCGCCGGGCCCGTGCGGCACGCGCTGCAACGCGGTCCAGGCACTCAGGCCAGAGACGGACAACGTTGATGCCTGCTCGTCGTCGAGATAATCGGGCACGCGCAGCAGCGCCGTGGCCGGCAGCACAATGTATTCGGCCAGCCAGCCGTTGAGCGGACCACCAAGTTTGTCGGCGTGATAGGCGGCACGAAACGGGCCGTCCACCCAGGTGGAGGCATACTGCCCGGTAACGCGCTCTCCCACCTTCCAACCCTCGACATCGGGACCGAGCGCGACAATGCGCCCGACCCCATCGGACAGAGGCACGAACGGGCGCGGCATATCCGGTAAATAGTTCCCTGTGGCCAGTGCGTAATCGCGGTAGTTGATCGAAGCGGCCAAGACGCGCACCAACACCTGGTTTCGGCCCGGTTCGGGTTGCGGCATTTCGGCAATGCGCAGGCTGTCCAGGGTGTTGCCATACAGTTGATAGGTCTTCATAGCGGAGCTCCGGTTAAATGGAGTGTGTAGGCTACTATTGACTGTTTCGCGCAAAAATAGGACATTTGTCAAAACATTATTGCGTAATGATCAACAATGGAAAGTGGACATCTTACTGAGCTCGAGGCTTTCGAGGCCGTCATGCGTCACGGCGGCTTCAGCACTGCTGCAAATGCGCTGGCCGTCACCACCGGCACAGTGACGCGCCGTGTCCAAGCGCTGGAGGCGCGCCTTGGGGTGCGCCTGTTCCACCGGTCGACCCGCCGCGTTACCGCAACCGAGGCCGGATTGGCGTATAATGCCGAGGTCGTGCCAGCGCTGGAGCAATTGCGCGCCGCCGCCGAGCGCGTACGCGATCTGTCCACGGAGCCACGCGGTGCCCTGCGGGTGTCGGCACCGGCTAACTTTGGGCGCCTGCACCTCACTCCGCACCTGGGCGCATTCATGCAGCGATGGCCGGAAATCGCTTTGGACATACAGTTCGACGACCGCTTCGTCGATATCATCGCCGAAGGCTTCGATGTCGCCTTGCGCATCGGCGCGCTGGAGGATTCGCGACTGGTGGCTCGGCGCCTGGCCGACACCCGCCGCGTGCTGGTTGCCGCGCCCGCCTACCTGGCACGACGTGGCGCACCGCAACACCCCGGTGAACTGGTCCACCATGACTGCCTGCACTACACATTGTTTCGCGATACCGCCTGGGTATTTCACCGTGGTCGCGAGCAGTTGCGCGTGCCGGTCAATGGGCCGCTTAAATCCAACTACGGTGCGCCGCTGGTCGATGCCGCCGTTGCCGGCCACGGCTTGCTGTTGACGGCAACGTTCGCCGTCGCCGACGAACTCATGGATGGCCGCTTGGTCGAAGTGCTGGCAGACTGGTCATCGCGAGCGATTGGCGTTTTCGCCGTATTCCCGGATCGTACCTACCGGCCAGCTAAGACCCAGGCGTTCGTCGATTTCCTGGTCGAGGTTATTGGCGAGCCTGCGCGCTGGGAGCGAAATGCGGAGAACATTTCGCCATCGAACCCAAACAACTTCTCAATATGAGCAAGAACTTCGAAAGTCATTTAGAGGAACTGGCTGGCAGGTATTACTTCTTGAAAAAGACCCTTGCCGCTTTTGGTTATCGCCGAAGTCCCGGAATAACCTACTGCAAGCAAGCTTTCGGTTAGCCACCTCAAACTCTCTTCAAGAGTTCTCGCCGTCACGGGATAGGCATGCCCGAAATTCGGGAATTTTAGTTTAGCGTAGAAACCCACGTCCTTAGGACGTGGTCATGAGTGACCGGCTATGCCTGTCACGAATGAAAAAGCTCATGTTAAATCCGAGGTTGAGTTGTCCCCACAACATCAACCGAGAAGGAAATAACATGAGCCGATTTGAGAAGTTAACGCATGTGCTCTGGCATTGC
>CAZEWY010000259.1:0-3477 GCA_964515945.1 uncultured Cellvibrionaceae bacterium | reverse complement strand
GGGACAAAAGTGTTACCTTCAGTGTTACCGATCACGGACCGGGTATTCCGCCGGAAAACATCGACCGCATCTTCGAACCCTTTTTCACCACCAAGGATCCCGGAGAAGGCACTGGCCTCGGCCTGGCGATGGTCTACAGTATTATTGAAGATCACAAGGGGGACCTGACCATCAACAGCCCCGCCCACGCCGATACCGGCCGCGGCACCCAATTCGTCATCCGTCTGCCCAGGCACCTTGAAAGTCCCGACACTTCGGGTAACACTTAGAGATTCCCAAGTTCGGTTATCGATTATGAACAGGCCCCATGATTGAGTCCCTGAATCCACCAACAGAGCCAAGCCAACGCAAAGTCCATTATGAGCAAAATTCTGATTGTTGAAGACGAAGTCATTATCCGCACAGCGCTGCGCAAGCTGCTGACGCGCAACAAGCACGACGTCAAGGAAGCCGCCTCCGTCAAGGAGGCCACCAGCAAGCACAAGCTGGACAGCTTCAACCTCATCATCAGCGACCTGCGCCTGCCCGGTGCCCCCGGCACCGATCTGATTCAACTGGCCGGAGATGTCCCGGTACTCATAATGACCAGCTACGCCAGCCTGCGCTCCGCCGTCGATTCCATGCGCATGGGTGCCGTCGATTACATTGCCAAGCCCTTCGATCACGATGAAATGCTCACTGCCGTGAAGCGGGTGATCGGCAAGTCGGAAAAAAATGCCGCGGCGCGCCGCAGCGCCGGTGCCGAGCCCGATGTCAGCGTCGAGGGCATGATCGGCACCTCCGCCGCCATGAAGGAAGTCTATGGCAAGATTCACCGGGTGGCGCCCACCAATGCCACAGTGCTGGTTCTGGGTGAGACCGGCACTGGCAAGGAGCTGGTCGCCAGGGCCATGCACCAGGAAAGCCCGCGGGCCAGCCACCCGCTGGTGTCCGTCAACTGCGCCGCCATCCCTGATACCCTGATTGAAGCCGAGCTTTTTGGCCACGAAAAAGGCGCCTTTACCGGCGCCGCCAGCACCCGCGAAGGCCTGGTGGCGGCGGCGGACGGTGGCACTCTCTTCCTGGACGAGATCGGAGAGCTGCCCCTGGAGGCCCAGGCGCGGTTGCTGCGAGTGCTGCAAGAGGGTGAAGTGCGTCCGATTGGCGCGGTGGAATCCCGCAAGGTGGACGTGCGGCTGGTGGCGGCGACTCATCGCGACCTCGCCAAGCTCGCCCGCGAAGGCCGGTTCCGGGAAGACCTCTACTACCGGGTCAATGTGGTTCAGTTGAAACTGCCACCCCTGCGGGAGCGCGGCAAGGACATTCTGGCCCTCGCGGAAACCTTCGTGAAACGCTATTGCGCCGAAATGGGCAAATCCCATTTGCGCCTGTCTCCGGAGGCCGTACAGGCCATTACCACCTATACCTGGCCTGGCAATATTCGCGAACTCGAAAACGCCATCCAGCGGGCGGTGATTCTCTGTGAGGACGAGTCGGAAATCGGCCACAAACAACTGGCAATCGATCTGGATCTGGTACCAATGGATCGGGATGACCACGCAGAAGAAGTGGCCGCCCCGCGCGGCCCCCGCAACAGCGTCGCGGAGCCCAATGAGGATCTGTCCCTGGAGGATTACTTTCAGCGTTTCGTCCTCGAACATCAGGACAGCATGAGTGAGACCGAATTGGCCCGCAAACTGGGAGTCAGCCGCAAATGCCTGTGGGAACGCCGTCAACGGCTGGGGATTCCGCGGACAAAGCCAACCCAGACCAGCAAAAGCCACTGAACAAATATATTATTCATCAGATAATTCAGCAGGTTACGCTCTCCTTGGCCTGCTCCCGCCCTCCATGAAAGCTGTTACTGGTGTGATACCTGCGTAACAGTCCCCGGCACATAAAGTAACGATTTTAAATAGCCAAACTTAATAAAACTTCCTTCAAAATTTCTAACATATTGATTTTTAAAGATTTAATGATGTTGGCACGTGCCCTGCATTAGGCTGACTACTAATAAAAACAACAAACAATAAAAAAGGTTCCATTAAAATAACAACAACAAATAATAAGAAGAGAAATTAAAAAAATAATTACAAACAATAAGACGGGATAGCACAGAAAATAATATGGATTTAAAGGCGATAGTTCGCTTTGTGTGTCCGGGAGAGAGCTTGCTGATTAGGCGAAGCATTCATTGGACAAGGATGTGTCCAGTTAAGACCGTTTGACCACACGAGCTAACGCAGACAACAAATAATAAGATCAGCCACGAGCGATAACAGCAACACGATAAAGAATAAAAAACGAGCACAGATTAGAGCGGGAACAGCCAAGGCTTTCCCGCTTTTCATTTGTGGTTCCGAAATTCGGATCCCATTTCACCCGCCATAATCGATCCTTGCCCGGCCCAAGAGGATTTGCCTCACTCCGCGCCCGTGATAGACTTCCCTATCCTTGCACCCGAACTTGAGCACCTACAGAGCCGTCGGCGCCTGTCCAATCAAGCCATTGAACCGCGCGAACCGGGCGATTGAGCGCTGGAAGCCGAATGTCCGCTTCCACGTCCCGCCGCCTCTCCGCGAGCCTTTGGTGTGCGCGAGTGCCTATTGAACATCTCTTATGTCAAATTCATTATGCTGAATCGGCTTTTAAAGCTTTTTGGGACCCGTAAATTGGAAGTGATCCCGCAGGTAATTCCGGCCGAAGATCATGCGATCTCCCGCCATCAAGTCAGCCACAGTGCCCTCAAGGTGATCGATCGCCTGCAAAAGGCGGGGTTTCTGGCGTACCTGGTCGGCGGAGGCGTGCGCGATACCATGCTCGGCGGCCAGCCCAAGGATTTTGACGTGGCGACCAACGCCACCCCCGAAGAGGTTGTCGCCATCTTCCGCAATGGCCGCCTGATTGGCCGCCGCTTTCAGATCGTGCATGTTCGCTTTGGTCGCGAGATCATCGAAGTGACCACCTTCCGCGACCATCACAATGCCGCCCGCGGCAGTCACCAGGCATCCCAATCGGAACAGGGGTTACTCCTGCGCGACAACGTCTACGGAGATATAGAGTCCGATGCCATCAGGCGCGACTTTACGGTGAATGCCCTTTATTACGATCCGAACAGCGAGGAGCTCTACGATTTTGTGCAGGGTGTCGCCGATATCGAGAATCGGATTCTGCGCATTATCGGCAATGCCAGCAATCGCTACAAGGAAGACCCGGTGCGCATGCTGCGCGCCGTGCGTTTCAGCGCGAAACTCGGCTTCGATCTGGCCCCCAAGACAGAGGCACCCTTGCGCGGCATGGCCCAGCTGCTGTCTCATGTACCACCGGCACGGCTGTTTGAAGAAGTTCTCAAGCTCTTTATGAACGGGTCGGCGACGGCCACATTCGGGATGCTGCAGGAATACAACCTGCTCGACTACCTTTTTCCCGGAACCGCGCGGGCACTTAACGCCAAAAACGAAAGTGCCAAAAATGAAATCGATCAGCAGCTGATCGAGC
>CAZEWY010000258.1:0-3514 GCA_964515945.1 uncultured Cellvibrionaceae bacterium | reverse complement strand
TTGTGCCGGAGCCTACAGGGATGTATTCACGGCGTTTTTAGAAACTCTCACGCTGTAGCACCACACCTTGCTTACGAAGCGATTAACTTGAACGCATAATAAGTTGTAGCCCTCGGGCGGGTTATGCACCTTGGTGGGCCTGATTTCTTGATCGGGCTTTGATTCTAGCTGGCGCATTGCGCCACGGTTCTTAAAAAAGACATAGATAACAATCACTTACTATTAATGCGTTTCTTGATTTGTTGTTGATCTACACCCGGAATCGGGGCGTTTTTCAACTTTTTTGGAACAGGACGACTATGAACGAAGCCGATACCCGCGCTAACCTGATCGACCCCAAGCTAACCGCTGCCGGTTGGGACGACGTCGCGCAGAGTTATATCCGCCGCGAGGTGATGATCACCAATGGCCGCATTATCGGCAAGGGCAGGCGGGCACAGCCTTTGTGCAGTGACTATGTGCTGGAATACAAAGGCCGCAAGCTGGCAGCCATTGAGGCGAAAAAGGAATCTCTCAGCTACAGCGAAGGTGTGCGTCAGGCCAAGGACTACGCCCAGCGCTTGCAATGCCGCATCGGCTACGCCACCAACGGCCACCAGATTTACCAGATCGACACCCTCACCGGGGAGGAAAAGCTCGTCGAGCGCTTCCTGGGCCCGGAAGAACTGTGGCAACTGACCTTCAGCCCCGCAGGCGCCATTCCCGAACCCCGCTTTACCGCCACCTGGCGGGAACGCTTTGCCGATATACCCTTTGAAGCCAAAGGCGACTGGGCGCCGCGCTACTACCAGGAAAACGCCATCAACAACGCTCTGGAAGCCATTGCCCGGGGCGAGCAGCGCATACTGCTGACCTTGGCCACCGGCACCGGCAAAACCTGCATTGGCTTTCAAGTAGCCTGGAAGCTGTTCCAAAGCCGCTGGAGCCTCACCGCCCGGAAACACCCCGCCAGTGCCAAAAAGCGCCCGCGCATTCTGTTTCTGGCCGACCGCAACATACTGGCCAACCAAGCCTTCAATGACTTTGGCGCGTTTGACGAAGATGCCCGGGTCAGGCTGGAGCCGGGAGAAATCAAAAAGCTCGGCGCCGTGCCCAAAAATGCCAGCGTGTTCTTCACCATCTTCCAAACCTTTATGAGCGGCGGCGAGAACGAACAGGGTGAGCCGACCCCGTACTTTGGCGACTATCCGGAGGATTTTTTCGACTTTATCATCATTGACGAATGCCACCGGGGCGGCGCCAACGATGAAAGCTCCTGGCGGGACATCCTCAACTACTTCAGCCCCGCCGTGCAGTTGGGCCTGACCGCCACACCCAAGCGCAGCGTTAATACCGACACCTACGCCTACTTTGGCGAACCGGTTTACACCTACGCCCTGAAAGACGGCATTAACGACGGCTTCCTGACGCCATTCAAAGTATTGCCCATTGTCGGCACCATGGATGAGTACAAATACCTGCCCGGCGATGGTCTGGTGGTAAAAGGCGAGCCGGAACCCGGCCGCCTGTATACGGAAGGGGACTTCAACCGCATTATCATCATTCCCGAGCGGGAAAAAATGCGTGTGCACTACTGGATGGAGCGCATCAACCCCAAAGATAAAACCATCGTGTTCTGCGCTACCCAGGAACACGCGGCCATGGTGCGCGACTTTGTTAACCAGTACGCCGTGCAGCAAGGTTGGACCACCAACCCCAACTACTGCGTGCGCATTACCGCCAACGACGGCAAAGCCGGCGAAAACGACCTGAAAATATTTCAGGACAACGAAAAAACCATACCCACCATACTTACCACTTCGCGCAAGCTCTCCACCGGGGTGGACGCCCGTAACGTGCGCAACATTGTGCTGATGCGCCCCTGCAACAACATGATCGAATTCAAGCAGATTATCGGTCGCGGCACCCGCATGTACGAAGGGAAGGACTACTTCACCGTTTATGATTTCGTGAAAGCCCACTACAACTTCGCCGACCCGGAATGGGACGGCGAACCCCTGGAACCGGAACTGTGCAGCCGCTGCGAAGCCATGCCCTGTGTCTGCGAGAAGGGTGCCGGTGAAACCGGCGCCTGCAAAATCTGCGAGCAACAGCCCTGCGTTTGCGAAAGGCCGGAGCCGGAGCCGTGCGAGGATTGCGGTCAACGCCCCTGCGAGTGCGAAAAGAAACTGCTTATCACCCTGTCCGATGGCCGCGCCCGCCAGATTAAACATGTGCATTCCACCTTGTACTGGAGCCCGGAAGGCAAACCCATTACCGGCAAGGAATTTCTCGAGCGCCTGTTCCAGGACCTGCCGCAGTTTTTTACCGATGAGGAACAGTTGCGCCAGATCTGGGGCGACCCCATCACCCGTGAAAAACTGCTGGACGATTTAGCCGAAGCCGGCTTCGACAGTGAAAAGCTCGATGAAATGAAAGACCTGATCGAAGCCCAGGACAGCGACGTTTACGACGTGCTGGCTTACGTGGCCTACGCCACCGAAACCCGCACCCGCCAGCAGCGCGCTGAACATGCCATACCGGCAATTCACCTGGCCTTCGGTAACTACAGGCAGCAGGAATTCATTGATTTTGTGCTCAGTAAATACATCGCCGACGGCGTGGCGGAACTGTCCAAAAGCAAAATGCGCAACCTGATCCAGCTCAAATACAACACCATCAGCGAGGCCGCCGCCGAATTCGGCTCCGCCGCCTTGATTGGCGAGACCTTCGTGGGATTTCAGAAATACCTATATATGGATGAGTAGAGGCTCAGACCTCGAAGCCCGCCGGATCGACCGTGGGTGGATCACTTATAACGAATGTGTATAAGCAAAGTTCCCGTTTAGGGAATATATCGGCTATAGTTCCCTTTATGGGAACCTGGGGTTTACATGAAAGTCTTAGGACGAGACAAGCTCTTCACCTTCATCAAGAAACACGCGAACGCCAAGGGGGCTCTGCAAAGCTGGTTGGCGGAAGCCGATGCCGCGGCCTGGAGTACTCCTGAACAGGTGCGCGAACGTTATCCCAGAGCGAGCATTCTGCCAGGCAACAAGGTTGTTTTTCGCATCAAAGGCAATGATTACCGCCTCCTGGTGAAGGCCCGCTATCGGCAGGGAGTGCTGATGATTGAGTGGGTGGGAACCCACGCAGACTATGACAAACGGACCTTCTAGGATGGAGGGCATCATGATGATGAAACTGATCAAGAATGAAACTGAACATCAGACTGCTTTGGCACGTCTGGATGCATTATTCGATTTAGACCCCGATCCCGGCACTGCCGAGAGCGACGAAATTGATGTGCTTGCACTGCTGGTTGAAACCTACGAGAAAGAGGCGTTCCCTCTTGATTTGCCGACCCCTGTTGACGCAATAAAGTTTCGCATGGATCAACAAGGTTTGGCGCAAAAAGATCTGGCCCAGTATATTGGTTCAAAGTCGAAGGTATCTGAAGTTTTAAGTGGCAAGCGAGCCTTGAGCCTCAATATGATTCGTCGGTTGCATGAAGGCCTAGGTATCCCTTACGCGG
>CAZEWY010000257.1:0-3532 GCA_964515945.1 uncultured Cellvibrionaceae bacterium | reverse complement strand
GCCACTCGGCGGGCAGCACATGCTTGATGATTTCCTCCATCACCGCTTCCTTGATAACCCCCTGGGTCACATTGGGCGAATGCTGGGTGGAGAGTACCACCGCGTCTACGGCGACAGGCTTGCCGTTGTCATAGCGCAGAGTGACCTGGCTCTTGGCATCGGGACGCAGCCAGGTGAGAGCGCCGTTCTTGCGCAACTGCGCCTGGCGCTCGACCAGACGGTGGGAAAAGTAAATCGGGGCGGGCATCAAAACATCAGTTTCATTGGTGGCGTAGCCGAACATCAGGCCCTGGTCGCCAGCACCCTGATCCTTGTCCTGGGCTTCATCGACGCCCATGGCGATATCGGCCGATTGCTTGCCTATGGCATTGAGCACCGCACAGGAGGCACCGTCGAAACCGACATCACTGGAGTTGTAACCGATATCGAGAATGACATCGCGCACCAGATCTTCCAGATCAATGTACGTGGACGTTCGCACTTCACCGGCGATAACCGCCATGCCGGTCTTGACCAGGGTTTCCACCGCAACGCGGGCATATTTGTCTTCCGTGAGAATCGCGTCGAGTACCGCATCGGAAATCTGGTCCGCCATCTTGTCCGGATGACCCTCGGAAACGGATTCCGAGGTAAACAATGAATATTGGGCCATGAGACCTGTCGCTCCTTTTTATGATGAAAAAGTTATGGTTGAATCGAATTGCGTTTAAAAAATTGTCGTAGCTGAATCTGAAAACCATTGCGCAAGGCAAAAAAGACGCTTTGCCCCGCAATCAAATCCGCTTCCTCTGCCCACTGGGTGAGGTCCGCGGGGTCGAAGCCGAGCCAGATATCGCCGCAGGCCTGGGTGACCCAGGGCTGGTCGTGGCGGCAGAGTTCGGTCACCAGCAGCGGCGCGCCAATCTTGAGCACGCGACTGATATCGGTAAACAACTGGCGCGGCGAAGGGGTGTGGTGCAAAACCATGTTCATGACGGCACAGTCGAAGCTGTCCGTCAGATCCCGCAGATAAGCAGTGTCTGCGTTTATCAGCGCAATGTTTCCGTGCCCGGAACAGGTTTCGGCCGCTCTGGCGAGCATGGCGGCGCTGCTGTCCAGCCCCAGCACCTGCCCGAAACTCGCCGCCAACTCTGGCAGGAATTCTCCTTCGCCCGGCCCTACCTCAAGCGCTCTGTCTTTGGCCGGCACTGGCGTTTGCTGTAGAAGCTCACGCACCTGTTGGGCATAGACCGGGAAACTGGCAATCAGATCCTGATGCTCTCTGAACTTGTCCGCGTTTTCCAGGAAAAACTGTTGCGAGGTGAGTGCTCGCTCCGCGTGAACCTGAGCCAGGCGTTCCTGGATATCATCACTGAGCAACCGCGGGCCAAGTGCCGCAAAGACACTGGTTTTCAGCGCCCGGTAGGGATCATCAACCGCCAGCTGGGAACGCCGGTAGAAAATCGAATTACCTTCCCGGCGCGACACCACCAAACCCGCCTTGGCGAGCACTTTCAGGTGATGGCTCATGCCGCTCTGTTTCACCTGAAAGGCGTGACTCAGTTCCAGAACGCCATAGGAATCGGTGGCGAGGGCGCAGAGTATCTCGACCCGAAGGGAATCGCCGGCGGCCTTGCAGATCCGGGCAATCTCCTGGGTCGCGGCTGTGTCTTGGGCAAGACCCATTTCAGCATTCATGGCCGGCAGTTTAGCAGGAGCAATCATCTATATCAAAATATTTTGATATAGTATGGCCGACGCCCAAATGCCGCTAAACTGACGCCCAAGGTTTACTGACTGGCCCAGGTGCGCGAAAATGCGGCCCTTAAGTCCAGTCCCCCCACTTTATAGCCGTAGATCATCTATCCAGGAGAGACATCCGATGCCATCCCGTACCGAACTCGCCAACGCCATTCGCGCACTCAGCATGGACGCGGTTCAGAAAGCCAACAGTGGCCACCCCGGCGCGCCAATGGGTATGGCCGATATTGCCGAAGTACTGTGGAATGACTACCTGCAACACAACCCCAGCAATCCCAAGTGGAGCGACAGGGACCGCTTTGTCCTCTCCAACGGCCACGGCTCCATGCTGATTTATTCGCTGCTGCACCTCAGTGGCTACGACCTGGCGATCAAGGAATTGCAGAACTTCCGCCAGTTGCACTCGCAGACGCCCGGCCACCCTGAATACGGCTACACCGCCGGCGTGGAAACCACCACGGGGCCACTCGGGCAGGGCCTGAGTAACGCGGTGGGCATGGCCATTGCCGAAAAAATTCTGGCCGCCCAGTTCAACCGAGGCGAACACACCATCGTCGATCACTACACTTACACCTTTATGGGCGACGGCTGTTTGATGGAAGGCATCTCCCACGAAGTCTGCTCCCTGGCCGGCACTCTTGGCCTGGGCAAGTTGATTGGCTTCTATGACGACAACGGTATTTCCATCGACGGCGAAGTGGAAGGCTGGTTCACCGACGACACTCCGAAACGTTTCGAAGCCTACGGCTGGCACGTAATTCCCGAAGTCGATGGGCACAATCCTGAAGCCATCAGAGCGGCCATAGACGCAGCCCGCGCTGAAACCGACCGGCCCACGCTGATCTGCTGTCAAACAATTATCGGCAAGGGCGCGCCCAACAAACAGGGTACCGAGGCGGTACACGGGGCGGCGCTGGGCGATGCGGAAGTGGCCGCGGCCCGCAAAGCCATGGGCTGGAATCACGAGCCTTTTGTGGTGCCCGACGAGATTTACCAGGGGTGGGATGCGAAAGAGAAAGGGGCTCAACTGGAACAGCGCTGGCAGGCAAAATTTGCCGCCTACCGCGAGGAATACCCCGAGTTGGCCAAGGATTACGAACGTCGCGTCAAAGGCGAACTGCCGGCTGAGTTCCGTCAGCAAGCCGAAGCCTATGTGCGCGAGACACAGGAGCGCATGGAGAAAGTCGCCACACGCAAAGCCTCGCAAAACTGCCTGAATGCCTACGGCAAACTCCTGCCGGAACTGCTCGGCGGCTCGGCGGACCTGGCGCCCTCCAACCTCACTATCTGGGATGGTTCCAAGGCGCTCACGGCGGAAGATGCCAACGCCAACTACATTCATTACGGCGTGCGCGAGTTCGGCATGAGCGCCATCATGAACGGCATCGCTCTGCATGGCGGCTTCGTGAACTACGGCGCAACCTTCCTGATGTTCACTGAATACGCCCGCAACGCCGTGCGCATGTCCGCGCTTATGGGTATACAAAGTATCTTTGTTTACACCCACGACTCCATCGGCCTCGGCGAAGATGGCCCCACTCACCAGCCGGTGGAACAACTGACGGCGCTGCGCGCCACGCCGAAAATGACCACCTGGCGCCCCTGCGACACCATAGAAACCGCTGTGGCGTGGAAAGCGGCCATCGAGCATCGCGATGGTCCCAGCGCGCTGATCTTCACGCGCCAGGGCCTGACACCCCAGGAGCGGAACTCTGAGCAACTGGCCAATATCGAACGCGGCGGTTATGTCCTGAAAGATTCCCAAGGTGAGCCTGAAGCCATTTTGATTGCC
>CAZEWY010000256.1:0-3536 GCA_964515945.1 uncultured Cellvibrionaceae bacterium | reverse complement strand
TTGAGTTCAATAATGTTAGTAGGCTCTGAACAAAACCAAGCATATGTACCCCACGCCAACTCCGACATAGCTTTCTTGAATGCTGGTGCGGAGCGATCCTGGAAGGCAGTAACAAAGGCTAAATGCTCACGGCTAAATCCCGCTTCCACCGCAATCTCAGTTAATTTCTTTTTACGGACAGAATTTACTGGGCCATCAGAGGCTACGATCTCAATGAATACGAAAAGCATATCGCTGCCATCTGTCTTGGTTCCCAAATCAACCAATATGACATCCGGTAGTGTCTTTGATGGGTCGATCTTCAGTTTCAACCTACTGGCGAGATCAATTCCAACTTTTTCACCGGATTGTGATAACCACAATACAGCAGGATTCTTGAGGAACTTAGGCGCAAAATCCTCGATAACACACTTTCCAATCACACCAGAAGGCCCTGACTCAAGGGTTACCACACCGGAGTTGGGTAACGTAGCTGTGATGGTATCTGAGTTGGCCGCAGCCGCGTTCGCTCCTAACAATCTTATCCGGCTGAGTGCCGCCGGATTGAGGTGTGCTTTCTGCCAGGCAAGAATCGCATCCTCCAACTGCTGGCCGACTAAGCTCTCATCAAAAAGAGCCGCAAATTTTTGAGTCATCGCATATTTTGGTAGTGGCGTAGTGACTGGCAAACCAGCTCTCTCCAAAACCGCCCCCAAAGCGATGAACCCATACCGTATAGTCTCATCCCTGACGGGCTCTCGCGAGTTCGGAGCGTACCAAGTGTTAGCTGGCCGTTCCTTCTTGCTGGAGAGAGCCTGTTCGACCCAAGCGTTGCGCTCCTCGTCCGACAGCAGCACTGCCTGCTCATCCGACATGTCAGTAACTTGGCTCGGACGAATCCAGCGCTCCTGTCCGTCAATCGCTCCTGCATAGAACATTACATAAAGCGTGCGGGCCGCCATTTCGCGGGTAACGTAGTTACGATTTTCTGTCCCATCTGGGAAGATCTGTGGCAATCGCTCAGCGATTACCTCCAGTTTTGGTACTTTCGGCCAGCTCAACTTTGTTCTCTCCATACAGTTTGGCTACACATTTCTCAATCGTGAGTCTATCAGAACCGGCCAAAATGATCTTCTGCAGCTTTGTCAAGCCTTCAATCGTGGGTAGAGGAACCGACATCAGCTCATAGGCAGAGACTGCAACACTGCCGCTTATACAGCGATATATGCGGTCGAAGACCTCTGAGTTGAGGAGAGCGTTAATCGTTTCGACAGTCACTTCTCTGATCAGACCGTCGGAGTAAACAATATTCAAATGATTCTCAACTACAACGCCGTTGTTTCGGTCGATAAAGTCTTGGGGGATGACTGCGCCCAAAATCCGACGACTCTGTTCTTTTGATGTAGTTCTCTGGACTAAAACACATGACTCCCGTGTAATAAGGTGTTGTTGGTTGTTCTTCACCTCGATATAGGGGACATGATTCCGTTTCACTGCTGAGAATTTAAAGCCTTGAGCTGTAACTGACTCGGCCCATATCAACGGTAACGAATTTTTCGTCTTTTCTGATTTAAGCTGAGTTTTATGCCGATTCCAAACCAACTTTCCAGTGGATACAACATATCCAAGGTCAGGAAGCCGTGTTTGCATCTTCTTAATACGGTTAAGTAAAGCTGCGTCTTTTGATACCCTGGGAATTAGCCAAGGCCCATCGCCCTTAACAATACCCACTTTACCAATGTGCTCTACTTTAGCTTCATTAAGCCCTTGCGGGACGAGAAGTGATACTTTAGAGGGGCCACGTCGCGCTCCCTTCTTAAAGGTCGTCAGTAATGTTTCCTGGAGCACATCATCAAACACCCCTTCTCGGTTAGAAATGAAGTCGAAAGCTCGTGGTGCCGCTTCAGTAAGTAACAATTCTCGTAGCGCCTTGAAATACTGACCGCCCAGAAATGATGTTGGCGTGAGGTAGGCGATGACTCCATCTTCCTTAGCGGTTCTCAATGCAAGGTCAGTAAACAAGCCATAAAGATTGGCGTGACCGAACAATGAACGTGCGTATTTATCTCTTAAACCTGTATCAAGCGTAACTTTCCCATATGGGGGATTGCCAATCACCAAATCAAATTTTGTCGATGACTCATATGCAAGTGCGTCACCAACAGTTATTACGTCTTTTGGTAACCTCTTCCGGGCCTTAATGCACAAATCAATGAGCACCGATTCAAGAAGAACATGCGTCATCCAGGCGGCAAAGGGGTCTATCTCCACCCCCTTCAATCGCTTACCTATCTGCCGAATCTTCCATTCTGCTGATGTGCTTTTCGATTTTTCAAGCATTCGTGTTGCTACAGGTGCTAAGAATGCTCCACCACCACAGGCTGGATCTATTATGGACGCTTTGCTGAAATCAACCCCAGCATCTTCGGATAAATCAAGTAGACGGGAAACTAAAGGAGGCGGCGTATAGTAAGCTCCCAGCTTTGAGCGGAAAGCCACTGGTAACATCGCTGTGTAGATTGAGCCAATCAAAAATCCCGCATCAATATCGGGAAACTGAGCGATTACTCGCCCTGTGCTTTTTGCAACGTCTTCAGCATCTGACGCAACATCAGCGAGAAATGTATCACGGGGAACTGGAAAAATTTTAAGCTTAGAGCCGTGGCGCGAATTAACCTCATTCCAATACGAAGTCACCAGAACGGCGCAATATGATCGAGCTACAGCCAGACGATACTCATCATCGGAGATGGAGCTAGCATACCCCCGTGCCATGCTTTTACAAGCATCATACCTGACAAGGGGCTCTTCCGATTCGCTTAAAATATCCTGAAAGTGATACGCATTCATGCCTTCGTACCCTCGCGGTCAGGTTTAACTACCCCGACCCTGTTGTAAATAGTTGTTCTAGAGACTCCAAATCGCTTGGCAATATCAGAGACGGGTATATTTGGATCCTTGAGTAGAGCTTTAATCTCTCGAATGTCTTTCTGTTTCAGCTTTGGTTTACGTCCACCAAGTCGGCCACGTGCCCGCGCGGCCTTCAATCCAGCTCGTGTTCTCTCGCTGATTAGATTTCTCTCAAATTCGGCAAGTGCAGCAAATACGTGAAAAACCAGCTTGCCAGAGGCACTTGTCGTTTCGATCTTTTCTTGAAGACTCTCAAATCCGATTTTCTGTTCTTCCAGGGTCGTCACGAGTTTGACCAAATCACCCAAGCTTCGTCCCAGACGATCCAGCCTCCAAACCACCAACGTGTCGCCTGAACGCAGAGCTTTCAGGCAAGCCTCAAGCTCCGGCCTTTCAGTGTTCTTCCCACTGGTTTTATTTTCATAGATGACCTGGCAGCCCGCTTTCTCCAAAGCATCCCTTTGGAGGTGCAGGTTTTGATCATCCGTTGAAACGCGGGCATAGCCAATACGTTGATTCATGTACAGTTAATTTACATAGAAAAATATACGAGTATTTTAACAGATTGCACACCGAGAATCCATGCGAAATGTGTCGTTTTCAGAAGACGGCTGCACTGAACGTCAGAAGCCGACTGCACTATAGCA
>CAZEWY010000255.1:0-3613 GCA_964515945.1 uncultured Cellvibrionaceae bacterium | reverse complement strand
ACGCAATTTCGCTGCGAATCAATCTGTTATACCTAATGGCACGAAATTCATCTGCGGGTTATATCTACGCGTAGATATAACCTGCTCTTTCAGAGGGGCCGAATTTTGTGGAAATTTCTCTAAAATTCAATGATTTATGTGACCCTACTTCATGGGGCCGCGATTCAATTGCCGCCGCTCTATTATCTGGGGTTTGCAGATATTAAGCGTCTGTGTTTTACTTGCCGGAAATACTGTATATAAAAACAGGTATGTTATGGATGACATCAAGATCCCCCTCCCTGAAAAACCAACGCGCTTTCTGGACCAGTTGCGGGCGTTTATTCGTCTCGATGGTAAAAGCTATGCCACGGAAAATACCTATCTCTATTGGACGAAGCAGTTTATATACTTCCACAGGAAGCAGCATCCCCGGGATCTGGGCGTGGAACATGTGGAGGCTTACCTGTCCCACCTGGCGTTGCAGCGGAATGCCGCGCCGAGCACACAAAAGACGGCGTTGAACGCGCTGGCTTTTCTCTATAACCGGTTTTTGCAGCAACCGCTCGCGGAGCTGTCCTTCCAGTATGCACATAAGCCGCAGAGGACTCCGACGGTATTTACCCATGAAGAGGCCATGCGGGTAATTGGGTTGGTGCCAATGCCTTACAAACTCATGGCTGAACTGATGTACGGCAGTGGCTTGCGTATTTCGGAAGCAGTGCGACTGCGGGTTAAGGATGTGGATTTTGCCATGGGGTATCTGGTATTGCGCAATAGTAAAGGCGGTAAGGATCGCACGACACTGCTGCCAAAAAGCCTGGTAAAACCTTTGAGGGAGCAGGTAAAGATTGTGGCAAAGCTGCGGGAGCTGGACAATGCGCGGGGGCTGGGCGGAGTTTACTTGCCTCACAGGCTTGAGAAAAAATACCCGCGTGCAGGGCTGTCAGTTGCCTGGCAATATGTTTTCCCCGCCGATGATGTGGCGATCGATCCCAGAGCGGCTGTTGAGCGGCGTCACCACGTGTACCGTAGCACTGTACAAAAACATGTTGCGCGGGCTATCCGAAGTGCGGGGATCAATAAGCAGGCGAGTTGCCATACTTTCCGTCACTCATTCGCCACGCGCCTGCTGCAAGCCAAATATGATCTGAAGCAAATACAGGCGCTGATGGGACACACGGATATACGCACTACGGAAATTTACCTGCACGTACTGGATGAACTTGGTGACAAGGTAAAAAGCCCGCTCGACATGAATTAAATTAAGCATGTTTTTAATCCAATCACCAATCACTCCTCACTCACCCAATCACCACCCGCCCAGCCGGAAAATGACAGGAAAACTGGCTACCCTTGCCCGGTTCGCTGGAAATTCTCAACTCCGCATCGTGGCGGTAGAGCACATGTTTGGTGATCGCCAAACCGAGGCCGGTGCCGCCGGTTGCGGCGGAGCGGCCGCTGTCCACGCGGTAGAAGCGTTCGGTCAGGCGGGGGATGTGTTTGGGATCTATGCCTATGCCATTGTCGCGTACATGAATGACTGCGCCGTTGCTGTCGGCTTCGCAACTGATGGTGATAGTGGTTGCGGGGGGCGAGTAATTCACGGCGTTGACGATCAGGTTGGACAGGGCGCTGCGTAGTTCCAGCTCATTGCCGATGAGCGCAATTTTATCCGTGCCGGTCAGGGTAAAGCTGTGATTGCGCTCGCCGCTGATGGCGCGAGCGTCGGTGGCAATATTATTGAGAAAGGGGGGCAGGTCGATTTTTTCCGAATGGGTTTGGCGGCTGTCGGTTTCGAGTCGGCTGAGCGTGAGGAGATCGTTGATCAGTCCGGTCATGCGTTGCCCCTGTTGCTGCATTTGTTCCAACGCTTTGCGCCAGTGCGGCGGCAGATCGTCGGTATCCGCCAGTGTTTCCACATAGCCCCGGATCACTGTCAGCGGCGTGCGCAGTTCGTGGGACACATTGGCCACGAAGTCCTTGCGCATCTGTTCAAGCTTGTACAGGCGCGTAACGTCCCGCACCATGATCAGGCGGTCGCCCTGGCCGAAGGTATGGATGTGGAATTCCAGTTGTTGGTGCTGGCGGCGCAGGTCCGCCAGGGCCAGGGGATCCTTGTACTTGCCTTCGTCGAAGTAGTGCACGAAGCGCGGATGGCGAATGAGGTTGGTTATCTGGTGCCCTTTGTCTACCGGCTGAAATCCCAATAGCTGCTCCGCCGCCTGGTTCCACCATTCCATGTCGCCGCGTTTATCCACGAGTACCACACTGTCGGATAGAGCCGTGGCCATTTCCTGCACGCGGGACACCACCGCTTGCAGACGGAGTTTTTCTTTTTCGTGCCGGTTATGCATGAGCATGACGTCATCGGCAATGTCACCCCAGATGCTGTAGAGGTCATTGTCGGGCGGGGTGCGCAGGCGGGCCTGGAGTATCCAGCTTTCCAGGGCGTAAATCTGTCGGAAGATCCAGAGCACATACAGGCACAGTGCCACCAGAAGGGATATCAGGAAAAAGCCTGATAGAAAGCCGATCAGCGTGGATGTAAAGAGCCAGGCGAGGAACCAGCGCAGCTCCGTTTGAAAGCCTCTGCGGATCATGTGGGGAAATAACTCCGGGTTACAGGCCCTAGGAACTGGATGAATTCTAACGACCGCTCAGACTTCAGCTTTGTTGGAAAAACGATAACCAACACCACGCACAGTTTGGATAAAGTTTTCGTGCCCCTCAAGGCTGATGGCCTTGCGCAGACGGCGGATATGCACATCCACGGTGCGCTCCTCCACATACACATTGCCGCCCCAAACGTGGTCGAGCAAATGGCCACGGGTATAGACCCGGTCCTGGTGGGTCAGGAAAAACTCCAGCAGACGGTATTCCGTGGGACCCATGGTGACCGGCACTTCACCGATGGACACCCGATGACTGGTGGGGTCCAGGCACAGGTCGCCGACCTGAATCGGATCGCCGGCGGCCAGGGTATCGGTGCGGCGCAGTACCGCCTTGAGGCGCGCCACCAGTTCCCGTGGCGAGAAGGGTTTGGTGATGTAGTCATCGGCACCCACCTCCAGGCCCTGCACCTTGTTATCCTCCTCGCCCTTGGCGGTGAGCATGATGATGGGCACCTCGGCGGTGACGGGGTCGTGTTTCAGGCGTCGGGCCAGCTCAATGCCACTGGTGCCGGGCAGCATCCAGTCGAGCAGCACCAGGTCCGGCTTGTGGTCCACAATCAGGCTGTGGGCCTGCCGCGCATTATCAGCTTCCAGGCAGCGGTAGTCCGCCATTTCCAGCGCTACGCGGAGCATATCGCGGATGGCTGCTTCATCATCAACAATCAGGATTGTTTTACCGGACATCGCCAAACCTTCTTACGCTTATGACTTCGAGCGGTCATTAAACTAAGCTTATGTTGCTGTTTTATGACAAGCCGGCTGGGCGAAAGTAGGCCGACCTAGACTGAATAATGCAGCGCCACGCCGATAAAAATCACCGCGCCCACCCAGTTGTTGTTGAGAAATGCCCGGAAGCACTTGTCCCGCTCGCGATTGCGGATCAGGTATTGCTGCCAGGCAAACAGCCCGCAAGCAATCAGCAGCGCCAGCTTGTAGTAAATCCCCAAGTCAAAATGCTT
>CAZEWY010000254.1:0-3748 GCA_964515945.1 uncultured Cellvibrionaceae bacterium | reverse complement strand
CGCAACACTTGCTTCAACTTGCGTCTGTAGTCCTGCACCATGCGCAGCAACAGTTTGTGGGCGGGCGGCAGAGCTTCCAGTTCCGGGTCAGCGTACTTGTACATCACACTGGGCCTGGTGAGGAGGATCTCTTCCTCTATGACCGGCGCCTCCAGCAGGTTTTCGATCGCGGTCAGAGTGACTTCCCGGAAGCTGCCCTTGTCCAGGCCCTGCTCCTGGTAGGCCTCCTCCAGCAGCAGATAGTAGCGGTTGTAGAGTGCGGCCAGGCTTTCGGCGTCCACGTCGGTCAACATATCGATATAGCTGTCGTATCGCTGGTAGGTCTCCTCGGTCATCCTGTATTTCTGGGCCTCATTTTCAGACGCCGGCTCACCCACCTCTTCCGCTTCGAAATCCGAAGGGGGAGGCGTGACAGGGCGGTATTTGTTGACCAGGGCACCCTCTTCCAAAGCCGTCACGGCCCGGACAGTCTTGCGGATCAGGTCATCTCGCACCAGCACCGCCAACAGTTGTGGTCCTTCCGGCAGTTGTTCCACCTCCTCTCGCAACGCCTGATCACTATTGCCCAGCGTCGGCAGCGGCTCCTGGGGCTCCTCTGGAGGCGCGGGTTCCTCCTCGACAGGGGCAGGCTCGGGTTCCGGTTCTGGTTCTGGTTCCGGCTCGGGAGCCGGCTCCGGCACCGTCTGCTGGGGCAAGCCCTGGGTCGTGGTTTTGGGCTGCACCGGTGGATCAGGCAGGAAAATCCACAGCACCAGCAACAGAATCACCACCAGTACCGCAATCATGCCCATCACCAGCGCAACTGTCTTGGTGGATTTGGTGTTTGAATGATTATCGTCGTTATCCATATGACCTTTACCTTTCTATGTTAATCCGGCTGGGAGGCCCGGTCAGTGTCGACCATGGAGGCCAAAGCCCCGTCGAAGCCACCCGGCTTCCATGTTAGAATCCCGCGCCCATCCTCAACCAGAGAATCTACTGCATGACCGACTTATATACCACCGTTGAAGAACGCGTAAGCTACGGCATTGGCCGTCAAATGGGCGATCAGCTCGCCGCCAATCCGTTTGATGGTGTCAATCCCCAGGCGGTCGCCGCCGGTGTCATCGACGCCCTGCAGGGCAAAGGCAGCGTCGTAGCTCACGCGGATCTGGAAGCAGCCTTTCAGGAAATCAGTCAGCGCATGCAGGCGAAGCAAAAAGCCCAGGCCACAGAGCTCGCCGCCGAAGGCGAAGCCTTTCTCGCTGCCAACGCCGGAAAGGCGGGCATCACCGTGACAGATTCCGGACTGCAATACGAAATTATAAATGCGGGAAGTGGTGACAAACCTACGGCGAGTTCGACAGTAAAGACTCACTATCACGGCACTTTGATTGACGGCTCCGTCTTCGATAGCTCCTATGATCGCGGTCAGCCGGCAGAGTTCCCGGTAAACGGTGTCATCGCCGGATGGACAGAGGCGCTGCAGATGATGCCTGTCGGCGCCAAATGGCGGCTTTATGTGCCCTACAACCTGGCCTATGGCGAGCGCGGTGCCGGTGGCAAGATCGGCCCTTACAGTGCATTGATCTTCGACGTCGAACTGCTCGATATCGTCGCCTGATTTTTTTGCTGTCGGCAGCCCCGCCGACAGCAGCCTCCTCCCTGTTTTTTCCGGAATAGATTCTCATGTGGTTTAAGAACCTGCGCTTGTATCGCTTTACCGAAACTTTTTCTCTGTCACCTGAAGCCCTCGGCGGCGCCCTCGAAAAATTCAGTTTTCAACCCTGTGGCAGTCTCGACCAGGCCCGTTACGGCTGGGTGCCACCTCTGGGCCGACACGGCTCGGAATATGTGCACGCCGCAAATGGCTACATGATGATCTGCGCCAAGCGGCAGGAAAAAATATTGCCGGCGGCCGTGGTGAATGAAACCCTGGAGCAAAAAGTGGCGGACATCGGCGATGACGAAGGCCGCAGCGTGGGCCGCAAGGAACGGCAAACACTGAAAGACGAAGTTATTTTTTCTCTGTTGCCCAAGGCATTCAGCAAATCGTCACTGGATTATGCCTATATTGCGCCAAATGAGAATCTACTGGTAGTGAATAGCGCTTCGGCAAAACGCGCAGAAGACCTGCTCAGTGCCTTGCGCGAAGCTCTGGGCAGCCTGAAGGTAATTCCCGTGACACCCCGCCACACCCCCACGCAGATGATGACACATTGGGTTGCCACGGCGGAAATGCCGACGGATTTTGAACTGGGTGAAGAATGCGAATTGAAAGCCGGCAAGGACGGGCGTGTTATCCGTTGCCGAAATCAGGATCTGACCGCCAGCGAAATTCGCAGCCATATTGAAGCCGGCATGTTCGTCAACCGTCTTGCGCTGACCTGGAAGGACGCTATTCACTGTATTGTCGACGATCAACTTGCGATCAAACGCCTGAAATTTGAAGACAGCATTCAGGACAAGGCCGAGGAGCGCAATCCCGAAAGCGCGGCCGAACAGTTTGATGTGGACTTTGCGGTGATGACCCTGGAATTGAAGGGCTTTATTGCCGCGCTTCTCAATGCCTTTGGCGGCGAAGATACATCTGATCTCGACGACCAGGCTATTTGATTATTTCTTCCACTTAACGCAGAGACAGGATATGGCTCTCAAGGCAACGATTTATAAAGCTGATGTGCAGATCAGCGATATGCAAAGACACTATTATCAGCAGCATAATCTGACACTGGCCAGGCACCCGTCGGAAACCGATGAGCGCGTCATGGTCCGTCTGCTGGCGTTTATTCTAAACGCCAGCGGACGTCTGGAGTTTTGCAAAGGTTTGAGCAGCGCCGAAGAGCCCGATCTGTGGCAGAAAAGCCTCACCGGAGATCTGGAACACTGGATAGAAGTGGGCCGGCCGGATGTCGAGCGCTTGCGCAAGGCCTGCGGTAGATCACAGCAGGTTTCAATTTATACCTACGGCGGCCACGCTGCTGAAGTCTGGTGGTCGCAAATCAAGCCGAAGCTGGATAGGTTTTCCAACCTGTCCATCTACAGCTTTGCCGAACACAGCACTGAGGCGATGATATCCATCATCTCCCGCACAATGGTGCTACAAGCGACGATTGATGATAATTCACTCTGGCTGAGTGATGGCACTACCAGTGTGGACGTTCGTCTGACGCCACTTTTATCAGTCGAATAGTAAATAACGCCATGTGAACCAGCGCACAGGGATGCGACTTAGTTGCCTCGTCTATGTCAAAAAGTACATAACAAAAAATACTAACGGACATAACTGAAAAGATTCCGCAAAAATCCTTTTATTAGCAAAAAATCCTGGAACCCAACAGGCGCGGGGAAATTTGGTTAACAGGTGCTCTATTTTGAAAAATTTACACAAGATCTTGTAAGTTTTGGACGAACAATTCCTTTAATTTCAAAAAGATAACACATTTTCTCAAAAATTCGACATTCCTCCAAAATAACTATTGACACTCATTGCGAAAGGTATAATCTAAGTTTCGAAGCTGGAAAGCGTGGCTTTTATTTATGTTCGAGCGGTGCGATGTTCGGAGCAGTAGATGTACAGTAACTCGTCGGTTTTCTTCATAAGTAACACCCTTCTTAGCTCAAACCAACCCTGTGTCATTCAGCCATTCAGACTCGGTTTTGTATGGGTAAATGAAACAGGAAGAAAATATTCAATATCAGATAGGTTATGACTATGTCTACAACTACCGGAACCGTTAAATGGTTTAACGAAAGCAAAGGCTTTGGC
>CAZEWY010000253.1:0-3809 GCA_964515945.1 uncultured Cellvibrionaceae bacterium | reverse complement strand
TTCTCCGCAAGCGGCGTAATACCACTTGCGGAGGTATCGGAGAGATGGTATCTACTGCTGTCACTTGTCGCTTGCAGCTTAAAAATACCGCAAACGCACCGTCTGCCATAGCTTCCCGAGTACCCTTTCCACTCCGGCTTCCACATGCAATCCCATGCGTTCGGGCAGGGATTTTTTGTGGGTGTATTCGACGGCGTAGATATCGGCTTCTTTATGGGCCGCGAGAAGATATTCGTCGCTGGTCTGTACGTCATCGACCAGCCCCTGCTCCAGGGCGCGAGACCCGTACCAGATTTCACCGGTGGCGACTTTTTCCACGTCCACCCGCGCGCGGTGGCTGCGAATGAAATCCTTGAAAAGCACGTGGGTATCTTCCAGATCCTCCTGGAACTTGGAGCGCCCTTTTTCCGTGTTTTCACCAAACATGGTCAAGGTGCGCTTGTATTCTCCGGCGGTCAGCATTTCATAATCCACATCGTGCTTTTTCAGCAGGCGGTGGAAATTAGGCAACTGCGCGACCACGCCGATGGAGCCAATGATGGCAAAGGGGGCTGCAAGAATTTTATCGGCCACGCAGGCCATCATATAACCACCGCTGGCGGCGACCTTGTCGACGCTGACCGTCAGTGGAATCCCCGCTTTGCCGATGCGGGCGAGCTGGCTGGCGGCGAGGCCATAGCTATGCACCATACCGCCGGGGCTTTCAAGGGTCACCACAACTTCGTCCGAGGACTCGGCCATTTCGAGCACGGCGGTTATCGAATGGCGCAACTCTTCCGTCGCCGATGCCTTCATATCACCGTCGAAATCGATCACGTAAATGCGCTTCTTGCGAGCCGGCTGCACCGGCTTATCCGGTGACTGGTCGCTAGGCGCTTCTTCCGCAACTTCCGTTTTCTCAGCAGCTTGCTGCTTTGCCAATTCCTTCGCTTTCTTTTTCTCTTCCTTGGCTTTTCGCTTTTCTTCCTTTTTGCGCGCCTTGTGTTCGAGTTTCAGTTGATGATGGTCCAGTACCGCATGGCGAATGCTCTCCGCCATTTCATCAAACTTGTCGTTGAGCCGGGTAACTTCTATGTAGCCTTTGGCTTCGTGATGGTGGCCGCGCGAACTGGCGGAGACAATAAATCCAATCACTACGCCTATGGCCACTACAAAGGTGACAACTTTTGCCAGAAACAGGCCGTACTCGAACAGAAATTCCAATGTAATGCTCCAAATGTGAAATGATAGGGAGAGCCTACTGCCATTGGCTCAGCGCCGTGCGAGCGGCATCGTTCAGTGGGTGTGCCGCCAGCCCCGAGCGGGTGAGTGTAACCTGGTACAACGCGCCGTCCACCATGGGAACAAAAGTCGCGCTGCCATAAACCGCCTCGACCCAGGGCATATACTGACCGTTTTCCTGTACCCATTGCCAGAAATCAAAACCGTAGGCACTGGTTTTGAGGGAATACACCGTGCGCTCGGCGCTACGCTCTTCAGCCAGTGAATAGTAGCGCCCGCTGAGACGGTCCAGACGGAAGCCGGGCTCGGCACCCAACAGGTTGAACAGCCCCTCCCAGCGAATAACGCGAGCGTCCATTTGCCACTGATCGCCCTTCAGGGTGAATATCTGCTCTTCCTCGTCACCCACCAGAAGAACCCGGGCGGTGTAGGTTTTATCGCCCTGCTTGGCGAAGCTGATGGTGCCAACAGGTTTTTCCTGGGTCAGTTGCTGATAGCTCAACAGGTCCAATGCCACCAATACCAGCATAACACTGGCGCCCAGCAGAAAAATTCCAAGCATGCCCCGCAACCACGCCAGCATCCACCCCTTGCGTATCAGCATGCGCAGGGCACTGTAGAGCACCAGAAGCCCGATAAAAATGATGATACCGGCGAGAAGATTGAAAAACATGGTCAGGTCCTGACTCGTCTTTGCACGAAGTCCTGTATGAGCTGGCCTGAAATCGTACTCGTTGCTGGCGTCAGGGGCAACTCGCGGGCATGAAACCATCGAGCGTCGTCGATTTCCACCCCGTCCACCACTATGTCGCCCCGGTCATAGTCGGCGTGAAAACCGAGCATCAGTTGACCGGGAAACGGCCACGGCTGACTGGAAAAATAGCGGATATTGGCAATCTGAACGCCCACCTCTTCCATGACTTCCCGCGCAAGGGCCTGCTCCGGCGTTTCGCCGGGTTCGATGAAGCCGGCGAGCGTGCTGTATTTGGGGGCGCTGAACTTCACATTGTGAGCCAGAAGACAATAATCACCCCGCTCGACCAAACCAATGACGCAGGGCGAGATACGGGGATAGAAAAGGAGGTCGCAGTTCTGGCAGACCTTGGCGCAGTCCAGATTGTGCGGATGCGTCAATTGGCCACAACGCCCACAGAAGCGGTGATCAGCATGCCACAGAAGGATCTGTAGCGCGCGCCCCGCAAGCTGGAACAGTTGATCGGAGATCTGCCCCAACTGCGAGCGCAGGCCGACCCATTCATATTCGCCAGAGGCCAGTGCGACCTCAGCTTCGTCCGTCAGGCCGAGCGCGTAACACGCTTCGCCACAGTGGAGGCCGAGATAATGACGGTAGTCGTAACGCTTCTGATCAATCAGAGGCCGCAGATGATCGGCCTTGAGCGGTTGCCAGTACTGCCCCCGGCGCACCAGCAGTTTACCCTGGCAGATGACCACCAGATAGCCGTCTGGCAACTCATCGGTATCACAGCGGCCATATGGGTCGCTCATTTCTTGCCTACGGGATATCCCAGAGCTTCCAGGCTGTCCTCGGCTAGCTGGAGCACCGTCTCGTCCGAGTAGCCGCCGGAACGGGCGGTTTCCAGGTAATACTCAACGCTGATGATGGCATCGGCAAACGTTTCCAGCAGCTCGCTTATGGCCGGCGGGTGCTGCGGTTGCATGAGCACGTCGTCGACAAACATGACGCAGCGACTAAGAATGTCCGTGGCGCGGTGCCGGTTCAACATGAACATGCCGCCGCGAACCGTGGTGAGTGCCTGGGCGATATTGCGAATGTGGCCGGAGTCGAAGTCGGACTCGGAATAGGCATTAAGCGCCCGCTTGGTCAGGGCCAGCCCGGCTTCCGCCTCCTGAATCACGATTCTGCGGGCCTCGGCCAGTTCGCCCGACGCAATGACTTCCTGCTGCATGACATTGTTGGCCTCGGCGAGTTTGGCGTCGGACAGCTTGGCATTATCGAGGGATGCCACCGTGCTCTCAATATAAAGCAAGGTATTGGCCACGGCCTGCATCTCCTCCGAATTCTCAACATTGCCCTGCGCCTGCCACTGGCGGACCCGTTCGATCTCTTTCTTGAGGGTCTGGCCCGGCGATTTCAGACCGACGATCAGGAGGATTTCCGCCACCCTGTCCAGGGTCTGCACAAAGCCGTCTATATCGTCGATCCGCTGGTTATCCGCCTGGGCGGCGCTCTCGAGGATGTTTTTGGTGTGGCTCAATTCCGTGCGCAGCACCCGCGCCAGGGAGTTCACTGTATGTGCACTGGGGCCATTGAGTGCGTCCCGCTCCTGGGCCAGTTCCTGGTCGTCATAGGAGGGCTTCTGAAACTGGCAGGACTCCCTGAGGCCAGTCAGGGCCTGGCTTTCCATGCCGGACAGGTTGAGCAGGTAGATCAGTTCCTTAACCAGGGGTTTCGGCGCCTGGGCACCCATGGCGGCGGGACCACCCACCTCCACCTGCTTGATCACCCGGTCGATACGGCTCAGCATGAGGCGGCGGGTTTCTATGATCTGCATCTTCCGCTGGATCATGGCTTCAAACGTCAGGTTGCCCAGCCACCACAGGAGGCT
>CAZEWY010000252.1:0-3842 GCA_964515945.1 uncultured Cellvibrionaceae bacterium | reverse complement strand
GTTCAGCAGTTCTTCCATCGAAACCGGGTTGCCGTGCGTCACGTCGGTCAATGCCTTGTCCATGCGGATCTTGTCCGCCAGCCGACTTGCATAGGCGTCGGAAATCAGTCCTTCCGTGGGCACATCCACAAAGTCGGCATCACCCAGCCAAAAAGCACGATCGGCAAATGCCAGCTTCATCGCCTCGCCAATCACGTGATAGCGATTGGCGGCGCTCAGTTCCGTCAACTCGAAATGCTCCAGAATATTCAAAATCTGGGCAACGTGAATACCGCCGGAACTGGGGGTTGGAAAACCGTAGATGGTGTAACCCCGGTAATCCGAAACCAGTGGCTTGCGGACCTTCACCTGATAATGGGCAAAATCCCGGGCGGTAATCAGGCCGCCATGGGCCTTCATCCATTGCTCGGTAGCGCGCGCAAATTCTCCGCCATAGAAATAGGCGGGTCCGCCAGCGGCCAGTTTCCGATATGTGTCGGCCAGGTCCTTTTGCCGCAGGCGATGGCCGACAGGCCAGGGTCGTCCCTCCGCGTCGAGGAAAATGGCCGCGGTTTCCGGGAACTGTCGCAGGGTCTCCTGGGTCCGTGCCAAACGGTTGGCGAGGGTGGGATCAATGGGGAAGCCCTGCTCGGCAATATCCGCAGCGGGCAGTATTAGGTCGGGCCAGCGCAATTCGCCACCGGCGCGCTGGAGGTGATAATAGGCTCCCACGGAGCCCGGCACACCCGACGCCAGAGCGCCGACCTTGCTCAGACTTTTATCCAGTTTTCCGTCGCGCAGATACATGTCGCGGTGAGCCTTGGCCGGAGCCATTTCCCGTCCATCAATGGCCTCTACCCTGCCGTCCGCCCAGCGCACAAGAATAAAGCAACCACCGCCAATGCCGGAGTTGTGGCTGTCCACCACACCCAGGGTGAAGGCCGCCGCCAGCGCCGCATCAATAGCATTACCGCCTTTGGCGAAAGCGTCTACCGCCGCCTGGGTGGCTATGGGATTGACCGTCGCCACGGCACCCCTGTCGCCGTCCAGAACAAGGGCGTATTTTTCAGCCGCAAAAACAGGCCCGTGAATAAGCAGGATGAAAAAGCAGAAACAACGGAGCAAGATCATATGAAGTCCGAGAGTCATAAAACAGGTGTACCGAATGAATTTACCGCGAAAGCTTAATGCCCGGCTTAAGCAAGAAGCAAGCCTTGTGGCCGAAACCTCTGGTGGGCAAACCCCGCCGGGACCGCCTTTTGCTTGCGCCGATTCGTATGCTCGCGTACGATTGTTACTTTATAACAATTCACACCGAGTCCATGCCGAAGTTCCGCTCCTCCGCCCACTCCCGACCTGCCCTGCTAATGCTGGCGCTATTGCTGGTCACTCTGTGGGTGTCGGCGGCGCACCGGCATGGCGCGGATGAACCTCACCCGCAAACCACCTGCGCCATATGTCTCCAGCTACAGACTGCCCAGTTTTCCGGCAGTCCCGGCTTGTCGATTCCACTTGCGACAGAAAATGGGCAATTTCTGGCTGCCCCAATCTTCGTCCTTATCGGTACCCACTTCTCCTCTCCCTATCAAGGCCGCGCTCCGCCCGCCGCTTCCTCCTGAAAAATTGTTGAACCTCTCAATCAACTACCCCTAAACAGGTATCAGTAATCAGGCCGCTTGTTGCGCCCTGCCTGTTTGCCATGGAGTGAAGTACCCATGAAGAAAAATTCAAAACCCCCATATTCGTTTATCTCCCCTATTCTGGTCGGGCTGATGTTTGCGCCTGTTTGCGCGCAGGCTCAGCACACTCTGGAGCAACACCATCTGGGACATCAACTGGAAGAAATATTTGTCACGGGCGAGATGCATCGCTCCGCAACTGAAACCGCTCTGCCCGTTACCATTCTCGGCGGCGAACAATTGCGGAAGGCGGTGGCAGGCTCACTGGGGCAAACCCTGCAAAACCAGCTGGGGGTCAACTCTGCCTCCTTCGGCACCGGCGTTGGCTTGCCAATCATTCGCGGTCAAAGCGGCGCCAGAGTACGTGTGATGCAAAACGGCACCAGTACCATGGATGCCGCCTCGGCGAGTCAGGATCATGCCAATGGCATAGACCCACTGGTGGCAGAGCGCATCGAAATCATTCGCGGTCCGGCCACCCTTTTGTATGGCAACGGCGCCATCGGTGGCGTGGTCAATGTGATTGACAACCGCATTCCCGAGGTACTGCCGCCAGCGCCAACCGGTGCAGTGGAATTTCGCCGCAACTCAGTATCCTCCGAAAATTCCGCTGCATTTAAATTGGAAAATGGTATCGACAATTTTGCCTGGCATCTCGACGGGGCCTGGCGCGACAGCGGCCTGACCCGCATACCCGGACACGCCATTGATGAAGAGGCGCTGCATCCGATACACGATGACGCTGCCGATGAGTCCGAGCCGGAAGAAAATCATGACGCTCATAGAATCACCAACAGCGACAGTCGCTCCCACAGCCTGGCCGCGGGCGGCTCCTGGATTGGTGACCGCGGCTATGGGGGATTTTCCATCAGCCAGCTGGAAAATGACTACGGCCTGCCGCCCGGATCACATCTTCACGAGGAAGACCACGAGGCCGCTGTCGAGGAACATCATGAGGGGCATCAAGAAGGGGATATCCGCATTCACCTTGAGCAAACCCGCTACACCGCCAAAGGCCGGTTGGACACCCGGGGCTTTTTTAGCCGACTCAATGGGCGCCTGGCCTACAGCGATTATGAACATATTGAATTTCACCGACCCGATGAACACCTGGAAGAACCCGCGCACTCGCCGACCGAGGGCGCACACTTTACCAATCGCGGTTTCGAGGCAAGGCTGAGCGCTCATCATGGTGACGACGGACCTCTCCGGGAGAATCAATGGAGTGGTGCCGTCGGTCTCCAATTCAGCAACAACGAATTCGCGGTCGAGGGTGATGAGGGTTTCGTGCCGCGAACGGATATTCAATCGATCGGCATCTTTGCGCTGGAAAGCCTGAACCGCGGCCGCTGGACCTATGAATTGGGCGCGCGCCTGGAACAAGTGGAATATGTTCCCGAGGGCAACTGCAGCCGCGAAGACACCAGCATGAGCGCCAGTGTCGCGGGGATCTGGCGGATGTCGGACAGTGTCAACACCAGCCTGTCGGTCAGTCGCGCGCAACGCTCCGCTGGCGTTGAAGAAAGGTATTCCAATATTAATAATGCGAACTGCCATCTCGCGACCCCCGCTGACTGGAAGGAACACAGCCCCACGGGCCTGATTGAACTCGGCAATCCGAATCTCGGGGAGGAAACGTCGAATAACATCGAGTTTTCCCTGCACAAACATCTCGGCAACATCCACGGGGAAATCAGCGTCTATTTTAATCGTGTCGATGACTATATTTACCTGGCGGAAACGTTTGATCACGAGGAAATACCTGTCGCAACTTATCAGCAGCATCCGGCGGAATTCTATGGTTACGAAGCCGAGATCACCCTGCCGATAAAGTTGAGTATCAACCGGCAAATGGAACTCACCCTGTTCAGCGACGCGGTACATGCCGAACTGACCACCGGCGAATATCTGCCCCGCATTCCGACCGGTCGTGTGGGTTTTTTATTGAAGCTACAGGAATCCAACTGGTCCACAAGCGTGCGAACAACCCGCGTTGACCGCGGCGATAACCTGGCACCGGGAGAAGCGCCCACCTCCGGGTATACACTGGTGGATTTGAACGCGGATTATCACTTCGACTGGGGTCACAGGGAATTTTTGGTATTCGCGCAGGGCTCCAACCTGTTGAACCAGACCGTGAGGAACCATACGTCCTTTACCAAGAGCCTGGCTCCGGAACCAGGG
>CAZEWY010000251.1:0-3844 GCA_964515945.1 uncultured Cellvibrionaceae bacterium | reverse complement strand
GCTGGCCCACTTGTACGCGTGCCTACTGTGTGTCCTTACCGGCTCGTATCCCACAGGACGACGATGTCCCCCAAATCAATAACGACAATAGCTGTAGTTAAAAGTTAGAGAAGGTAAGTACGTGATGACCCGAGTAATAACCGTAGATGGACCCAGCGGCTCAGGCAAGGGTACCATTAGCCGTTTGATCGCCGAAGCGACGGGTTTTCACCTGTTGGACAGCGGCGCGTTGTACCGACTGACAGCCCTGGCGGCCATGCGCAAAGCGGTTGATATCGAAGACCCGGTGGCGGTAGCCAGGGTCGCGGCGGCTCTTGATGTGGCATTTGTGGTGCAGGATCAGACGACGCGGATATTGCTCGAAGGCGATGATGTCACCGGTGAAATACGTACGGAAGCCGTGGGTATGAACGCCTCGCTGGTTGCCGCGTTCCCTCAGGTTCGACTGGCGTTGCTGGAAAGACAGCGAGAGTTCGACAGACCGCCGGGGCTGGTCGCCGATGGCCGCGATATGGGCACGGTAGTATTTCCTCAGGCTCCGGTGAAGATATTTCTGACGGCCAGCGCCGAAGAGCGCGCCGAGCGGCGGGTCAAACAGTTACAAGAGGCGGGGCAGGTTGCCGATTATGAGGAAACCCTGCGTGATATCCGTGCCCGGGACGAGCGGGATTCATCCCGGGCGGCATCGCCGCTGATACCGGCAGATGATGCCTTGATGCTGGACAGTACCCTGCTGAGTATCGACCAGGTATTGGATGCAGTGTTGGATTACGCGAATAAGCGTCTGGGCACATCCTGAGACGAGGTAAAATCCAGCCGACGGAGACATCCATGACACCACGCTTTGCAGTAAGGAGAAGAGCGCGATGATTCGAAAACTGGCCAAATGGCTGACCAGGATCGCATGGCTGATCTGGATACTGGTTATGTTGCTGGTGGGGCTGAAGCTGGCATTGGACAATACCCAGAGCGTTCAGCTCAGTCTGTTGGGCTGGCAGGCGCCGGAACTGGCGCTGGGAACCATTGTTTGCTTCACACTGCTCGGCGGCGTGCTGCTGGGCTGGTCCGCCAGTATGGGGCCCTGGCTGGCGGCAACACAGCGCGCGCGACGACTCGAAAAGCAGCTCAGGCTAACGCGGCAGGAAGTTACCAGCCTTCGCACTGCACCCCTCAAAGGTCAATAGCAGCCGAAACGGCTGCGAGCGCACTCTTATGGCTGAGCCCCTGATCTTCATTTTTCTTCTGATTGCGGTCGCCATCGGCTTTCTGCTCGGGCGCATGGCGCGCCGGCCGGCGAAATTCCGCAGTGGTAGAGGCAGCGAGGCACCCTGGCTGCGGCAAAGCTATTTTGAAGGCTTGAATTATCTCCTGAACGAACAGCCGGATGCCGCCATTGATACCTTTGTGGCGGCACTGGAAGTCAATTCTGAAACCCTGGAGACGCATTTCGCGCTGGGCAATCTGCTGCGCCGGCGTGGGGAGGTCGAGAGGGCCATCCGCGTGCACCAGAACCTGCTTGCCCGGCCCAGCCTGAGCCTGCATCAGCAGCAACAGGCCCAGATTGAACTGGCGCTGGACTATATGAAATCCGGTCTGCTGGACCGGGCGGAAGCGCTGTTCAACGAACTGCTCGATAGTGACGACCTGGTGGTGCGCGGCCTGTGCCTGGAGCGTCTGATAGACATCTATCGCGATGAAAAGGAATGGCAGCGTGCGATTGATATTGCCGAGCGGCTTTGCCAGCGCAAACTCGGGCGCAATGTGCCTTATTGGCGTGAACTTCAGGCACATTTCAGCTGCGAACTGGCTGAGCAGGCCATTGCGCGGCGGGATTGGCTTCTGGCCCGGCAGTGGGTGCGCAAGGCACTCGGCTATGACCGGGAGAGTGTGCGTGCCCATCTTGATCTCGCCCATATAGAGCTGTCGCTGGGCCAGTTCGACCAGGCGATTCGCGCACTCAGGAAGATTCCGGCCACCTCATTGCTCTACATTTCCGAAGCCTTGCCGCTACTGATTGAATGCTATAAACACCTGAATCGGCCGGAAGTGCTTTATAGCCTGCTGGAGGAGCTCTACCAGCGGGAGCCATCCGAGCTGCTCCTGCAAAAGTTCGGCGACCTCATCTTCGAACTTCGTGGCGAGCAGGCCGCCAGTGCTTTCATAGTCCGCGAGCTGCCGCGCTTTTCGCCACTGGCGCCCATGGGGAACCTGCTGAATATTGTGTCACGCCAGGTTGATTGTCCGATCGAATATCATCATTTTGCGCCCGTACTGAAAAAGGCGCTGGCAGACAGAAGTGCCTATGAGTGCCGGCAGTGCGGGTTCACCGGACAGCAGCTGCACTGGTGCTGCCCGACCTGCAAGAATTGGGGCACCATGAGCCCTCGTTTTACCGTCGCGGACGATATTTCCTAGCTCGGCACTCCCACAGGTTAAACATCGCCACAGTTCCCCCGTTTATCATCAAATTCACTTGCTGACAGACCCGCAATCTGGTAGCCTCGCCGAGCCCGGAGATAGGGCCTTGAAAGCGTTCAGGACCCATCTCGTTGTGGCAGTGTTTGCGTCAGCTCAAGCCAGCAAGGAGCGGCGCCAGCATTTCAACCAACCGGCCCGTGTACTGGCAGCACGGTAAGCGATTCTACTGACCTCCTATAGAGGTGGCTGGTGGTTTTGCGCTGATTAACTTATAGGTATCTCAATGACCGAGAGCTTTGCAGAACTCTTTGAAGAAAGTTTAAAAACCGTTGATATGGTCCCCGGTACAATCGTTACCGGTGTTGTTATCGACATCGATTCAGACTGGGTGACTGTTCACGCCGGCCTGAAATCTGAAGGTGTTATTCCTGCCGAACAATTCATGGATGAAGACGGAAAAGTCAATCTGTCCATTGGTGATGAAGTTCAGGTAGCGCTGGAAACTGTAGAAGACGGTTTCGGTGAGACCCGCCTGTCACGCGAAAAAGCCAAGCGTGCTGAAGCCTGGAAAGTGCTTGAAGCTGCGCACGAAGCGGACGAAGTGGTTACTGGTATTATCAACGGCAAGGTCAAGGGTGGTTTCACCGTGGACGTTGCTGGCATCCGAGCTTTCTTGCCAGGTTCTTTGGTCGATGTTCGCCCTGTGCGCGACACTGCCCACCTGGAAAACAAAGAGTTGGAATTCAAGGTCATCAAGCTGGACCAGAAGCGCAACAACGTGGTTGTTTCACGTCGCGCGGTTATGGAGCAAGCCACCTCTGAAGAGCGTGACGAGCTGCTGGCGACACTGCAGGAAGGCATGGCGGTTAAAGGTATCGTCAAGAACCTTACCGATTACGGTGCCTTTGTTGATCTGGGTGGCGTGGACGGTCTGTTGCACATCACTGACATGGCCTGGAAGCGTATCAAGCATCCGAGCGAGATCGTCAATGTTGGCGACGAGATCGATGTGAAGATCCTCAAGTTCGATCGCGAGCGCAACCGCGTATCCCTGGGCCTGAAGCAGCTGGGTGAAGATCCCTGGGCCGCTATCACCAACCGTTATCCAGAAGGTACCAAGGTCAAGGCGAAGATCACCAATCTTACCGATTACGGCTGCTTTGCCGAAATCGAAGAGGGCGTCGAAGGTCTGGTGCACGTATCCGAAATGGATTGGACCAACAAGAACATTCACCCGTCCAAGGTTGTACAGTTGGGCGACGAAGTGGATGTGATGATCCTGGATATCGACGAAGAGCGTCGCCGTATTTCCCTGGGTATCAAGCAGTGCCAGGAAAACCCCTGGGATGCCTTCTCCCGTCAATTCGACAAAGGCGACAAGATTACCGGCAAGATCAAGTCGATCACCGACTTCGGTATCTTTATT
>CAZEWY010000250.1:0-3853 GCA_964515945.1 uncultured Cellvibrionaceae bacterium | reverse complement strand
AAAACATCCTGGAACGTGCATTCACACTTTGCGAGGGAGATACCATTGACGTGGAGGATTTGCACCTCAGCGCCCCACAACAGATTTCCATCGCTGATGGGACCGTCGATCATGCCGCTCGCTTTGCAGAGCATGGTTCTCTCGACGATTATCTGCAGGAAGTGGAAAAGGAAGTTATCTGCAATATGCTTGAGAAAAAACGCTGGAACAAAACGCTGACCGCTAAAGAGTTAGGTGTTACCTTCCGTTCTTTGCGTTACAGGTTACGCAAGCTGGGTTTGGACGGGGATTGATTTCAATGGATATATGAATCGGCTCCGTTTAACCCTTCTTGCCACTCGAAAACTGACTTAAAAAAATCCAACTTGTAAACTATGCAAGTCTCTGGTAAAAATCCCCTAGGAATAGACAAATTGCCACGAAGGCGAAAAAGGGAGAACTCACGGATGAGGCTAAATAGATATTGCAAAGGATTAACGCTAATCGAGCTTTTGATCACATTAACCATTAGCGCCATTGTTGTGGGTTATACTGGCATCCACTGGGGAGGCTGGGTTAATCAGTCCCGCCATAGAACTCTCGTATTATCCTACCGACAAATGTTCAACTTCGCGCGCGAGATGGCGGTCAACCACCAATACATAGTCACCATCTGCCCATTGTCGATTTCTCAGGTCTGTGTTGATGATTGGAGCAAGCCCGCCTCGATATTCCCCGATAGCAATAACGACAAGAAGCCTGACAATGGAGAAATTTGGCGAGTAGTGTCTGCGCCACCAAGTTCCTATCGGGTTGTATCCCGAACAGCCGGTCGGGGGTATTTCCAGTTTAAGGGATCGGGTATGGTTTATGGGGCGTCAGGCAGCCTCGTTCTATGCCCTACACAACACAATAGCGATGGGCGAATGAGTTATCTAACCGTCAACCGAGGGGGGCGCTTTCGCAGCGTCCACGGCCAGAATGGCAGCCGGAAAATACGACTCAGGTGGGGCGCGACTATCGAGTGCCCGTAACAATCGGGCACTCCGTGAGCGGCTGCGCTTTATATTTTTTAGCTGACCCTAAGCCTTAGGGCTCCCAGCTATCTTCACCAGTATCGGCTGTATCGAGATCTTTGTTTTTATCCCACCCACGGATTCCGGTTGATGTCAGCTCCAGTAAGCCATCCCCTGACTGAGCATTTTTAGGTGTTGCTCTTAAAACGTAGGATGTTGCATCGGCGGCACTAATTGTCAGGTTGTAGTATTTCTCAGATCCATCCACCGGCGCCTCATCCGGATAGATCGCGGGTGAGCCGGTGTCGTTCCCGCCCTCAGCCGCACCTTCATAGGAGTTGTTCGCCGTAAAGTGGCGTTCCATGGCATTTGCCAGCCCCATCAGGGCGCCTTGCGCATCCGATCGCCTGGCTCGGCTCACGTAGTCTTGATAACTCGGCCAGGCAAACAGCACAATGATGCCTATAATGGCGCAGACGACCAACAACTCAATCAGGGTAAAGCCCCGCCTCTTATTTGTGAGCGGCATCATTTATCAATCCTCATACCAATAAGTTTCAATAATTCCCGTGACTGACTCAACGCTGAAGCATTCTGCTCCTATGCAGACAATGTCTTTGCCATCAATCCGCATCCGCTGGACGTCTGGCGGCAAACCCGGCGTTGCCAGTTGCAAAAACCGGTCACTCGTAGTGAGCGCATCGGCTTCGCCAACTTCGTCATAGTTCTTCACCGGCGCGCCATCCTCGGCATAGATATGATACAGACGCGAGGTACCGGTACCCGGCACACAGGAGTTGGTATTCTGTGGCGGCACGGGCTCATAGGTAGTGATGAAGACCTGGCCACCGATGGTCTGGCTGCTCGACAGAACCTTCTCACCATCATTGGTCAAGGTGATATACCAGCCCTTAGCGTTATTCATGAGGTCCCTTGCCGCGTCCCTCTCTACAGCCGTAGCCCCCTCGTTAATCACATTGCTGGTGGTATTGTACAGATTCGCCTCGGTCAGCTTGGTGTAAGTCACCACCTCAGTCCCGTCATCCAAGAGTGTCACTGGCGGGCCGTTGATAGCCTCGATCCGCAAAAGATAAATGCGGTTGTCCACGGTCTTGTTCAGGGGGTGCGCCTGCCAGCCAGAGCCAATTACCAAGCCAAGGTATTCATGGTTGTTGAATTCAAGACCGAACAGATCCGGCGAATGATAGAAGCGCCGGGTGGCGCTGGCAGTAGCGTCCACGGCCAGATCGGCAATGACACCGCCAGTCACACTGAAATCCACTTGGTTGGTCGTGGAGTTGGTGACATCAAACCGCCATACTTGACCACCCATGTCACCGACAAAGATCATGTCCACCAGACCGTCGCCAGTGGTATCCAGCGCCTTGGGAGACGCGGGAATACTGTATTGCATATCGGCTAGCTTCAGATCGGCGGTGCTATCGCCATGACTGGCCCACCAGAGCCGCGTCCCCGTTTCGGCATCGACAATATAGAGCGCACGACCGACTGAATCCGGTGTGCGCACGGTCGCGTCATCTTGATCCGTGTCATAGCCGCCGCCAAAGATCAGCACTTCCTTTACCTGATTGTTCATCATGATTTTGGTCTTGACGGGCTTGGACCAGGTCTCACCCAACTCGGTGAAATCCTCGTCAGTGTCGCCGGTAATGCTCCAAACCAGCCGGGGGCTATTTCGGTCAGTAACGTCGAGGGCATAATAGCTGCGGCCGCCGCGGCGCATACCGCTGTAGATGTAAACCTTGTCATTCCCCCCTGGGGTGATTTCCCTGTCGTGATTGGCATCGTGCTGCCAGCTCACGATGGAGCTATCCATACCGTAAACCCGCTGTTCCACCGCGTTGGGGTTTTCGAGCAGTACAATCTGGTTGTGCAGCAACTGAGCTGGTATGAACGAGAAATAGGCTCCACCGGTCTTGCCATTAATGGCATGAATAAAGCCCTGGTTGTCACCAAAAAAGACGGTGGTATCCAGATCATCCGGGTCATCCGTCGTGCTTTCATCCTTACCGTAGATGACCAGGTGCGGAACCGAGTGCAGGGGATCAGCGATAAAGTGACGGGGCTCATCCAGTACGTCATCGTTATCTTCATCCCGCACATCCAATCCGCGGGTCCATTTGATCAGTTCAGTATGTTGGGCTTGATCCATATTGGCGTTACCGAACATAGCCTTGGTGAGATTCGCCTCGTTGGCCACGGTTACCGCATTGGCAGGATCCGTCAAATCATGGCTGGATCCGGGATACCAAGTGTAGACCGGGCGCGTAGCATTGTTTTCCGGGAGCTGGGAAGCGGCGCCGCCAAGAGGCACATAAGGGCCATCCTCGCTGGGACTCCACCAACTCTTGGCGCTGTCCCGGAAGAAGCCGGTGCTGGAATCGGTCGCCAAGTTGTCATTGACATCATAGATCTTACCATCGTCGCCCAAACGGTAGCGTTTCAGGTTGCCGAACCAGCGGGGAGAAATGTCCGGCTGGAACACCGAGAAATAGAGCGTATCCAGGTGATTCAGGCGGTTAAAGGTATTGACCGCCACGCCAGGCGCCACGAAGGTGGTGTTCACTGCCAGCACTGATCGGACAATATTCTCGAATACATTCTGCAACGATGCCGCATCGTCAGCCTCGTAGTACTCGCCGCCACCCTTCGTGGCGGTGTCGTCCAGTAGTGCCTGTCTCGACTGGAAACCGACAGTGTAGGTGGTTACGAACTGCTCACCATCGAGCCAATCCGCCATGTCATTATTCTGCATGTGGTCTGCGATCTCATCCATGCAGTTGTCGTCGCAGTCGCCGACAACTCCGCCGCTCCGGGGCCGCCGCGACGACCCCGAG
>CAZEWY010000249.1:0-3887 GCA_964515945.1 uncultured Cellvibrionaceae bacterium | reverse complement strand
AAGCCGCCAGGTGAATCTGATGGTATCAGCGATCCGAATTTCGAACAGGACCCCAATGATCCCAACAAGAGACATGACCCAATGTGTGATCCAAATGCCCAAAACAGCTCGGCCAATGATCCCAGCATAGGTACGGGTGCACTGCCCAATGCGCCTCATGCCGGCCGATGGTTCCCCGAGGCATTCCAGATTCTACTCGATAACGCTTACCCGCCCCTGTAAAACCAGGGAAGCTTATTAATCAACTATTGAGTAGTTTGAGCCGTAGCCCTGGCTACGGCTCATTAGAAGGGCCTTTTCACACTATTTCGGAAATGATTATGAGACGGTTTGGTTTAATTGTCGGCAATCTCTGCCCGATACTGCAATTCCACATTCTGATTCTCGTTTCGTGGAGCCCGGTATCCGCGGCTGATATTATTTTTGCCGGTCAACCTATGGGACCATCGTCGAATATATACTACATTGACGCCAATGGCCAACTCAACAAACTGACTGACGATACGAGATGGCGGGACTTAATGGCCCATGTCGGCCCCAAAGGGGCTTTCGTCTTCACATCCAATCGCAAAGAAAGTTCGAAAATAGATTTCCAAAGATCTGCGATATTCAACATTTTTACATTGGAACATGGCCGTCTTAGCAAACTGACGGATGATGCCAATATGGACGCCTCCCCTCAATTTAGCCCTGACGGGAAACGCATCGCATTCATCAAATATGCTGTCGACAGCAGCGCTTTGCAATTGCTGAATCGCAATGGCAGCGACCGCCATATTCTTGCAAAAGCACAGGAAATTACCGGATTTTCATGGTCGCCGGACGGCACCAGAATTGCCTACGCAATGCAAGATGGAGACCGCTCCGCCATTGAGGTGGTCAATCTGAACGCTGAGCAGTCTTTACCAATACGATCGCTGGTGGAATATCGGAAGAGTGTGCCGGATGAACCCTTGGACGCTGCGATGACATCGAGCATCAATGGATACTCATACATAGTCACCTCCGCACAGTGGTCTCCGGACGGAAACAAAATTGCCTATATCGTGCACTCACTACAAAAACCCGAGCGCGTACTACGTGTACTTGATCTGACATCGGGTATCGACCGACAGATATCTTCAACGGATGTTCAGGTGCAACAGCCTGTGACCTGGTCGCCCGATGGCGAACGGCTACTGTACGCAGCACTGGTGGATTATGAGTTTTATTACGACGAAGAACGGCAGGAAAAAATCCATGAAGGTGGAATGCAGATTTTTCTGACCACGGTAAAAGGACGGAATCGGCAGCTAACCCATGGCGATCATCTACATAACCGGCCAGTTTTCTCGCCGGATGAGAAGGCTATCGCTTTTCTCTATGGAAGCAAACTCGACAGTCGCGATCTTTCCGTTAGAGTCATGACTATCGATGGCAAACCCACAAGCGAATTATTCCATGGTGTTGCCCGCGATTCCTTTCTCTATTGGACACCGACCATCGCTACCAAACACTAAAACCTGTTAAAACTCATTAACTCAAGGAGAACCCTAATGAACAATAAAATCCTTTTATGTGCTTTATTATTCTGTGCCGTTTCTCACGCGGGTGTGCCAAAGCTTACGGTGGATGGAAACCAGATTTTAAGTGGCGGCGTAGCAAAAAGCTTTGCCGGCAATAGCTTCTTTTGGAGCAATACCGGATGGGGTGCGGAACGGTTTTACAATGCAGACGCCGTGGCATGGTTGAAGAACGATTGGAATGCAACGTTGGTGCGTGCCGCCTTGGGAGTTGACGGAGACGGTGGCTACCTTGAAGACCCCGATGGCAATCGCAACCGTATCATCGCGCTGGTCGATGCCGCCATAGCCAATGATGTGTATGTCATTATTGATTGGCACTCTCACCACGCTGAAGATTACCAGGCCCAGGCGATCAGCTTCTTTCAAGACATGGCTAACCGTTACGGGGACAATAATCATGTCATTTATGAAATCTATAATGAACCGCTCCAGATCTCCTGGAGCGGCACCATCAAGCCCTATGCGCAAGCCGTTATTGGGGCGATTCGTCAGATAGATCCAGACAACCTGATTATTGTCGGCACTCCTTCCTGGTCACAGGATGTCGATGTGGCGTCCAGAGATCCCATCACCGGCTATGACAACATTGCCTATACCCTGCATTTTTATGCAGGCACCCACGGCGATTGGTTACGCGACAAGGCCCGTACTGCTCTGAATAATGGCATTGCCCTGATGTCCACGGAATGGGGTACGGTTAATGCGGATGGCGATGGCGCCGTCGCCCAGGCGGAAACAGATGCCTGGATGAGCTTCTTCAAGCAACACAATATCAGTCATGCCAACTGGGCCGTGAACGACAAGCTTGAGGGTGCCTCCATACTTAATCCCGGAGTCAGCGCCACTGGCGGCTGGACGGCCGCGGATCTCACGGCATCGGGCGCTTACGTTAAAGGCATTATTTCCAGCTGGGGTACCACAATCGGAGGAAGCAGTTCTTCATCTTCCAGCTCCAGTAGTTCTTCCAGCAGCGGTGGTGGTGAAGGCCAGGCATGCAACTGGTACGGCACGCTATACCCGCTGTGTGAAAATCAGTCTTCGGGTTGGGGTTGGGAAAACCAGCAGAGCTGCGTAGGGCCGCAAACCTGTAGTTCACAACCGACCCCCTATGGCATTGTGGATGGCTCGTCCAGTTCGTCGTCCAGCAGTTCTTCCAGTTCTTCCAGTTCTTCCAGCTCGTCGAGTTCATCCAGCAGTAGTTCCAGCTCCAGCGGTTCGACCGGCGACGATTGTCCAGTTGTGAGTGGCGGCCAGTCCGGCAATTTCAATACAACCAGCGACTACTGCTTCAGGACGCAGGATTTCATTTCCGGTTGGGGCGTTTCCAATTTTTCCGGACGCTCTATTTCCGTAACGATTAATGGTGCAGGCCCCGCCGTCACCAGCCCCGGTGCTGTATTACCCTCCAAAAATGCCACCGATTATTACCGCTTTGAAAGCACTGGCGGCAACTACAGCTGGGCGTCCGTGTATTGGTGGTAGCCACCAATACACCCCAATAGACAATGTTCGTGCGTAATTGCAAAAAACACGTCCTGTAAAACAACATTTATTTATCAAGGAGTAGTGTCCAGCTCAAGCAATCGTTGATTTGGTCATACAGGATGTAATCACGCCACCTAATGTTAATTGGAGGCATAACATCCCTACAACATGTGAAAGGAGATACATATATGAAACGTACAAAAATAGCGGCAATAGGATCGGGATTTCTTTTGGCCATCTCTAGCTATACCGCCATGAGTCACGGTTTGATGGTAGACCCGCCAGCACGTAATGCGCATTGCGGCCTTAATGAGAAACCCGATCAGGCCACCAGCCCATACTGCATTGAAGCCTTCCAGAATGACTTCAACGGCGGCTACCAGTTCATGAGCGTGCTGACCCACGATATAGGCCGCCAGGGCGGCACATCAACAAACGTCTGTGGTTTTGACAGTGAAACCTGGGGCGGTGGCGCTACGCCGTGGGATGTGGCAACTAATTGGCCCACGACGCAAATCAGCAATGGCACCCTTGACATTACCTGGGATATTTCCTGGGGCCCACACTTCGATGACACCGAAGAGTTCGTGTACTACATCACCAAGTCGGACTTTCAGTTTGACCCCAATCAACCTTTGAGTTGGAGCGACTTTGAGTCCGAACCCTTCTGCGTCCTGGACTATGACGACAATAACCCCAATGCCAACCCCAACGTTACGCCGGATAAAGGTTCGTCATTATTTCATACCCGCTGCAATGTGCCCGCACGCTCGGGGCACCATGTTATCTACGGTGAGTGGGGCAGAAACCAGTGGACCTACGAACGGTTTCACGGCT
>CAZEWY010000248.1:0-3931 GCA_964515945.1 uncultured Cellvibrionaceae bacterium | reverse complement strand
ACCGGCATTGTAAAAGAAATCGGGTATAGCCCAAGACAATATATAAACGCCTATAATAGTGAAAGCCGCAATTCGGAGATCGTCAATACTTCCATTAAATATCGGCTCATCACCTTCAGATTTTGGCAAAAGCCAACGTGAAACAGTCATAGGAAACTTAATTAGGAAAAAGCACGCCGCTACAAGAATAAAACCGATTACTCCATAGAACGCCAGCCACATGGCGGCACTTTCTCCTGGATTGCCATACATCCATTGTTGAGTTGTAGTATACGAATATGCGAAAAATTGTACTACATCCAAGATAAAGACTATCCCAATAAGTCTTATTGCTAGCGCTAAAATTTCAATGCTCTTCATATTTTTCCTCAGGCTTAACGAGGCTGTAGAAAAACCTATAGACAACCTTGTTGAATGTTGCTCCGTGCACTGGCTGCGCTCCGATTACTACCGCACCACCGTGGCGATAATCTCTCGCACCTTGTCAAGCGCCTCGACCGCAGGCACTTCGACGTCGGGCCTCACCCCGATCCCCTCCCAATTTGTTTTGGTGATTGGGTTGATTGCGCGCTCGCACGGGACAATGATTGTGAACTGCTCGTTGATCCACTCATCACATACCGGGTGTGCTCCGCCGCCGGTAACCTCGCCCACAATGGTAGCGCGCCGGAGGGCTTTCAGATTGTAGGCAAACTCCTCTGCGCCGGAGAAAGTGCGCGGGGAGGTAAGCACATACACGGGCTGCTCTGCCAGGCGTTCGCCCGGGACATGCGACAGCGTCCACCATTGCCGGGTGGTGTCTTCCGCGCGATTATAGATATCGTTCAAATGGGTGGGCGTGTCGAATAAATAGCTCGTGACGTAGGCCACCATCGCTGGCATACCGCCCCCGTTGTCGCGCATGTCAATGATTAGCGCCTCGACGTGCTGGAGAAAGTTCATCGCCGCCGTCGCCGTCGGCCCGCAGACAGCAGGATCCGCAAACATGTTGAACTTGAGGTAGCCGACATTGCCCGGCAGGATCTCCACCTTTTCGAAGCCGCAATTTACGCGCTTCATCTGCCGGCGGTATTGCTCTTGCGCCTCGAGATTTGGTTCGGTGCGGGCCGGCGGGCGCGGATTCGAGAAGGGGCTGAAGTTGACACGCAGGTGCAGGTCATTGCTCACCTCGCGCAGATGCTTAGTCAGGAGCTCCGAGAACTCAAGTCCGCTCGTGACCGCGTTATATTCACCATGCTGGTGCCGGCGCTCAAGCGTTTCGGACATGGCTTCGGCGGTCTCCTCGAAGACATAGCGCTCGCGAAGCTTGTTGATCGCGCCGTCGATCACACTGTCGCGCATCAAGCTGTCAATCTCGAAGCCGACCAGTTTGGCGCCGGGCGGGATCGCAAAGAACGCTGCCTCGCTCACGCGCGGCGGTTCTCCGTTGAGGGCGAGTCGGCCGATCGCGCGGCGTTCGCTGCCGCTCTCCTGAACCATAAATTCAATACTTCGCGGTTCGCTACGCTCAATGCTTAGCAGATCAAAACCACCCGTCTGGCTTCTGAATGCAAGCATGCCGTCTACCGACCGAGGCCAACCGTGCTGATCAACGAATACGTGAATCCGACCCCGTTCACCGCTGTTGAACACGTCGAGCCATGTTTCAAACACTTGCCCCGCCACCGTGTCGGGAATCGACACCTGCGCCGACGCGGAGGCATTCAAGAGAGCAAGGGTTAATGTAAGGGCGAGAAAAATGTGGCGCATGAAAGTCCCTCCGCGCTCGTTGGTGGAGCTCAAACCAGGCAGTTTACTGTTTGGTGCGTCTCAGTATTACTCCGCGATGCTTTCGCCCGAACCACCCATTTCCGCAGGGAAATCCTTCAACTTGGGTATCCCGTCATGGATACGCAATACCGCTTCCTGGTAGTTCACATGAACGCCAGCCTTATATGGAAAACTGGGTATCACTGCGGTGTATACATCTGTTAACCCCAATGCCGGGTGCTCGGTAAAAATGTGGCCTCCACAACTTTTACACCACTTGCGGTGACTTTGGGGCGTTTTGCTGTAGGTTCCGATGTTATCGGCACCCTGGATAACCTGTACAGTTTCAGGCTTCCACAGCGTAAAAGCGTTTACCGGTCCGGCGGACCAATGCCGGCACGATTCACAGTGACAATAACCCATGGCGACAGGCTCGCCAGTAACGGTGAATTGGACCGCGCCACAGAAGCAGCTTCCTTCAAATATCTGTTCGTCGCTCATGATAACCTCCTAAGTTAATCGCTCAACTATTAGAACCAACCACATACCATCCTAGCAGTTGATCAAGCGCACTTATAGCTGCATGTTCAACCAGCACCAACGGCCGTCCGACACATCCGGTGAATATATGCAGCACATACTGTCGTTGGCCAATGTGCAGGAGTGGTATCAGTCCGCGCTTAAAGAAACCTGGCGCGACAAGAAACATGAGGACGAAGCAACGTGCGCAGGTGTATTGTCTGAGGATTCAGATATCAGGAGGCACGCATGCAACTCAAAGGTTCATGTCATTGCGGAGCGGTAGAGTTTCAATTGGAGTCGCCGCACCCGTACCCATTCAACTTATGTTATTGCTCAATCTGCCGAAAGACAGCCGGTGGCGGTGGTTACGCCATTAATCTGGGCGGTAGATATGATACTTTGAAAGTGCGCGGCGAGGAGCATATCAGCATTTACCACGCACGAATTGACGGAGAGACCAGCCCGGGGGAGCGACATTTCTGTTCCCATTGCGCCAGTGCCCTGTGGTTGTACGATAGCCGCTGGCCGGAGTTGGTACATCCATTTGCATCCGCAATAGATACAAAATTGCCCAAGCCGCCAGAAAGAACACATCTCATGTTGGATAGCAAAGCATCCTGGGTGGAAGTTGATGTTGGCGAAAATGATCAATGTTTTGACGATTATCCGGATGAGAGCCTGGCGGAGTGGCATGAGCGATTGGATTTAACTGACCAATAGGACGTGCTATGAACCTATGTGGTTCCGCTGAAAGCTGGCTTTATTTAGAATTGGTCTTTGGATCGTTCCCTTTTGGAAGCGGGATTTCCAGGGGACACCCAGGACCCTCTGTCATTCCTGTAACAACAAAGTCTTCAATCCAAGGCAAAGTCGGGTCGCCTTCTTCGTAAGAGTCATAGTCCCATCCTTCTGTGTCCATTGATGGATTAAGCCTGTAAGGAATCTGTTGGGGTGGGGCCACCCAGGCTATGTATTCGCTTGCTCCTTCTGCTATGCCGCAACGAGTTTTTTGACACGAAGTTCATTGCGGTGCTGCTCCGCATGCCAAAGCTCATATTGGGACTGCTGGGTAAGCCAGCTTTCCGCTGATGTATTAAACGCGATGGAAAGCCTGACAGCCATTTCGGGACTAATACCGGCCTTACCGTTCAGGACCGCGCTCAACGTTTTTCGACTTACTCCCAACGCCTCTGCAGCGGCTGTTACAGACAAGCCAAGAGGCTCAATACAGAGCTCTCTTATAACTTCACCGGGATGAGGGGGATTGTGCATTAACATAAAGTACCTCAGTGATAATCTTCGTAGTTGACTACCTCGGCATCTCCATCCTCAAAATGGAATGTTACGCGCCAATTCCCGCTTACTGTAACCGACCAAATTCCTGAGCGATTGCCCGTGAGTTCATGCAGCCGGAGCCCTGGCAAATCCATATCCTTGGCGCCTGAAGCAGCATTTAGCCTACCGAGAATGAGCCGAAGCCTTTTGGCGTGAACGGCCGGAATTCCCGCCGTACTTCCAGACCGGAAGAACTTGGCCAAGCCTTTGTGTTTGAAGTTCCGTATCATGCCTTGAGTGTAACCTGAAACGTTTCAGGTGTCAAACCACAGCCTTGTCCAATATGAAGTGAGTCTGAAGGGGCGCACTTGTTTCTAACATGAAA
>CAZEWY010000247.1:0-3932 GCA_964515945.1 uncultured Cellvibrionaceae bacterium | reverse complement strand
GGATCCCAAGGCCGTCTCTCATACTGGTGTACGCGGCTTTATGATGCTGACCCGGCCCACCGCCCGGGAAATGGATGTAACCAATCGGCTCGACCCCCTGCAAAGCATTGATGGCGGTGCACGCTATTTCCGCAAGATCATGGACAGCCTGCCGGAACGCATTACCGGCCCCAATCGGCAATGGCTGGCGCTGGCAGCCTACAACATCGGCATGGGCCACCTGGAAGACGCGCGCATCCTCACCGAACAGCATGGCGGCAATCCGGACAAATGGAGCGATGTCAAAAAATACCTGCCGCTCCTGGCCAAGCGCAACTACTACCGCCACACCCAACACGGTTATGCCCGTGGCTGGGAAGCCGTCGCCTATGTGCAGAACATCCGCAACTACTACGCCGTCATCGCTTGGCACCATTCGGAACAGGAGCGCTTGACGCAGCTCGCCATGAACGCCGCACCACAACAGACGCCGGAGTTCAGCCCGGTGGTCTCACAGGCTGTTGCCAATCTGGTGAGTGAGTCGTTGTAGGGCAGAAGAAAAGGGAAAAGGGAAAAGAAGTATAGCTAGCAACCCTGGAATATTGTCAATGCGGCCGGCGTTTTCGGGGTCTGCGCAATGTGAAATTGATGCCCCATCACTCCTACTTTTCCCTTTTCCCTTTTCCCTTTTCCCTTTCTGATTGCTCCTTTTCCCTTCCCCTTTCCCGTCGGCCACGAAAAAAATCCTGCAGCAATCTACTGGATTGTTCAGCGCAGACGCCGCCCTGCCACTCCACCCGGTGGTTGAGGTAGGGGGCGTCCAGCAGTTGCCCATTGCTCGACACTACACCGGCCCTGGGTTCGCTGGCGCCGTAGATCAGGCGCGCAATGCGGGCGTGGATCAGGGTTCCGGTGCACATGGTGCAAGGCTCCAGGGTGACGTAGAGCTCGCAGCCCGGCAGGCGGTAGTTGCCGAGTGTTTGCGCGGCGGCGCGGAGTGCCACCATCTCGGCATGGGCACTGGGATCCGCCGCCGAGATGACCTGGTTCCAGCCTTCCCCCAGAATTTCTCCGTCCAGGACTACCACGGCGCCGACCGGCACTTCACCGGCATCGGCCGCATGTACGGCCAATTCAAGCGCCCTTTCCATCCATTTGGTCTGTTCTCTTTCCGACATTACAGAGGCTCCCGGCTCATCAGTTGCGCCTCATTAGTTCCACAACGAAGTCCGCATCAACAGTAAATTCTTCGAGTTCCAGCAGCGCCTGCCGCCCTTCCCGAGACCCGTGCCAGCTGAATGGCGTCATGGCCAGCAGTTGCGCAATAGAGGCCTTGTCGCTGAGACTGACCGGGAACCGGCATTGCTCCTGCGCGAGCAGATGGAAACCCTGCGCAACCTCAGGCACCCGATGCTCACGCACCTGACTATAGAGGGCAGTCTTGAGCTGCCAGAGATGTCGGGGCCCTGGAGACACGCGCAGCCAGACTCCCGAGGGCGCAAGTATGCGCTGCATCTCTTCTTCGGCCACGGGTGCGAATACCTGCACGGCGACATCAACACTGGCATCCGCGACCGGCGCCCGATAACTGCTGGCGATACAAATGGAGGCCAGGGGCAGAGAGTTTGCGGCGCGCTTTACCGCCTCCCGTGAAATATCCAGGCCGTAGATCGACAGGCTGCCGTTTGCTGGCAGCAGACTGCTCAAGGCCCTCAGGTAGTAGCCCTCCCCGCAACCGAGGTCGAGAAGTGTCAGGTCCTGGCCAGCCGCCTGACCTTCCAGATGAGTTTCCACATGGCCTTGCAACAGGGCAGCCATGGCGTTTACCAGAGGCAAATAATGCCCCCCCTCCAGAAAACTTCGGCGCCCCGCCACCATGTCGCGGTTGTCACCGGGATCACTGGAGTTTTTCTGGTTGGGCAGCAGCAGATTGACATAGCCTTGCCGGGCTCGATCAAAACTGTGGCCATTGTGGCAACGCCAGCCCGAGGCGGTCTCGTCAAATGCGGCGTGGCAATTGGGGCATCGCCAGATCATCGGGCATCGCCGTCGGAGCCCAGGCGCCTGAAACGTGGGACTTTGCGTTCGTTCACCGACACTGACTCCTCGAACATGGCCAGCGGCCGTACCCAGAGGTCAAAATTTCCGTACAGACAGCGGTAAACCACGAGCTGTTCACGGGTTTCCGAGTGGAGGGCAAGGCCGAGGACCTGATAATCGCGACCCTTGTAGTGACGGTAGCGGCCGGGTGTAATGGTAGGTTTGGGCATGGTGCATTGTAACGACATTTCTGATATCCGGGGAAGCGCGGTCCAGAGCCAAGCTTGGCCTGTTAACACTAATTCGGTTATCGCTGCTGGAGGTCATTTTTTCGCCCAGCAAGGCAGAAGGAGAGTCATGTAGTGGGCCTACATAAACGACTGATAACGCCGCTGGGCGGAAAAATGGCCCCAGCCCTCCGGGTTGTGGCTAAAAAGCCACCACTCGTTGTTGCTCGTCGCTCATTTGGAGTCACCAAACCACACTCCTCGCGCCTAGATTGGTGGCTTTTTAGTCACAACAGCGATAACCGAATTAGTGTTAACAGGCCCTAGTGTCGGGCAAGTACCGGGCAAAATAAGAGGATGGAATCGTCCAAGCCGGAGATTATCTGCTATCATTCAGCGCTTTTATATGTCCATTCAGGTCACTTCATGCTCGATAAGAATGCGCTTGCCCAACTCAATCAACTCAAATCCACCATCCTGGCCGAAAAAGAATACGCCGAAGGCAATGTCGCTGGCACCAGCGGGCGTTTCGGATTTGTGCGCCTGGATGATGGCCGCGATGCCTTTCTGGCTCCGGAGAAAATGCAGCGCGTTTTGCCCGGGGATCGCGTCAAGGTCAGTGTCAAGACCAACGCCAAGGGCAAACTCGATGCTGAACTGGAGAGTCTGATCAGCTCTGACCTGGGCCGTTTTATCGGCACCTACCGCATCAAGAACGGCGCCCATTTTGTAGAACCCGACCTCGCCCAGATGAACCGCTGGCTGTTTATACCGCCCAAGGGGCGGGGCAAAGCCCATGAAGGCGATCTGGTGACATCGGAGCTGGCTCACCATCCGTTCAAGGACGGCAAGGCGTCGGCGAAACTTCTGGAAATTATCGGCAAGCCGGATCAACCCAAAATCGAACATAAAACCATCGCGGCGAAATTCGACCTGAACCGTTACTGGAGTCACGACGCCGAGCAGCAGGCAAAGGAATTACAAAACCTGGAGCCGGTTGCGGATAGCCAGCGGCAGGACCTGCAGAATATTCCTTTTGTGACTATCGACGGCAAATCCACCCGCGACATGGACGATGCCATTGCCGTGGAAAAGGTCGGTGAAGGATGGATGCTGCGCGTTGCTATTGCCGACCCGGCTTCCTATATTGCGCCCGACAGTCCGCTGGCAAAAGCCGCCCGCCATTACGGGCAGACACTTTACATGCCCGGCGGATCCCTCAGTATGTTGCCGCCGCTCCTGTCCACCGAAGTTTTTTCTCTGGTGGAGGATGCACCCCGCCCGGCGCTTGTCTGCGCCATCTCGGTCACCGCCGAGGGCGCTGTTTCCGGTTTTGAATTTTGCCACGCTGTCATCCGCTCCAGAGCCAAGCTCAACTACACTGACCTGGCCGCATTCCTGAATGGCGAGGACACCGCGGAAGTACCCGCGAATCTCCAGGATAATCTGCGCGAACTACAGGCTTTTGCCGACAAGCGTTTGTCCTATCGCCAGGAACACTTTCTGGTCAATGCCGATCAGCCTGACTTTGATTTTGTGCTGGATGATCAGGGTAAGATTGCCGATATCGTGAAGCGGGAAAAGACGGCGGCGCATCGCATTGTCGAGGAAGCCATGCTGGCCACCAACATTTGTGCGGGAGAATTCCTGGCCGAGCACCGCCAGGGAGTCTTCGCGGCTCATTTC
>CAZEWY010000246.1:0-3951 GCA_964515945.1 uncultured Cellvibrionaceae bacterium | reverse complement strand
GGCCATTGGTGCCGTCGAGCGAAGGGTCGCCATAGCTATCGAAATAGCTGTCATAAGGAAAGGCAAATGCTACATCGGCGTCACTCAGGGTAGGCCAGTTGCCAGAAGTTGGTGGCGGACCAAAAAAGTAGCGGTCGCGATCAGTCACCAGGGAAAGGTCGCGCTGCTCCAGCCGCAGCCCCACGTCCACCGAGGTGACAAACCCGCTGTCGGCAGCCCAGTTGGCGTCGAAGCTGATGGAGTTGATCTCGTCATCAGATTCCTGTTCAAACGTCAGGATATTTCGGATACCCCATTGATTCGGGTCTTCCACACCCTCTTCGAAGCCAATGGCGATATTGCCGGAATCTCTGATGTCAAAAGCGCCGAAACGTGTCAGGGGTGGCCCCGCGCGACCTGCGACACTCAGCATTTGCGTGGCAAGCGTCGGGTTGTCGCGATCCCGCGTCGATTTCGAATGACCCAGGTTGGCGCTCAGCTTCCAGTCACCGACCAGGTAATCAACCTTCAGGCCCAGGTTGATGGTTTCATCATCGCTGTCGTTGGGGTTGCGGAAGTTGACGATACGGCCCTGACCATCAGGTACGCCCATGAGAACTTCAAACTCATCTGCAGTGCCGCCATTGAATTCATTGATAAGCGCGTCGCCTTCAGTACCGGGAACAGGGCCCAGTGCCGGCGTGAGCATGTTTTCCAGAATCAGACGGTTGTTGCGAACAAAAGTTGACTGCTTAATATAAGCCGCATCGAAATTCACGCTCAAGTCATCCGTTGGTTCGTACTGGACAACGGCAAGCACGCTGTTGCGGTCAATTTCCTGATCGACGATGTCGTAGCTGACAGCGCCGAAGGCGACCTCGCGGATGCCATCGCCATTCAAATCATTGCGTGCTGTAACACTCTCAGTAGACGTTGCGAAAGGTCCGTTATTCGGGCCCCGAAAACGAGGGTTGGCCAGCCGGTTTTCGAACACTGGCGTGTCTTCATGCAAACCGGCCCACCCGATGGCAACACCGAGCTTGTTGTCCATGAACTGATCAATGTAAGTAAAGCTGGTGCGCGAACCCAAATCATCGGCTGTATCGCTATCAACGGCATTTTCATTGCGCAGGCCGCGCACAACGCCGACAAAACTGCGTCCCTTACGGTCCAGTGGTTTCACGGTTTCCAGTCGGATGGTACCCGCAACACCGCCTTCGATCATTTTCGCTTCCGGGCTCTTGGCTACAGTGACGCGATTCAGCAGCTCCGAAGGAAGTCGCCCCATGGCAACGCGCCGCGTGCCAGGCGCGGTTGTTGTCAAAATGCGGCCATTGAATGTTGTCAGCGTCAGGTCCGGGCTCAGACCCCGGATTGTCGCGAATTCAGCACGACCGTTGTTTGTCGTGTAATTGACACCAGGAATACGGCTGATGGCATCGGCGATGGATACGTCGGGCATCTGACCGATATCTTCCGCGGTAATGCCGTCAACGATGCTCGTTGCCTGGCGCTTGATATCAGCGGATTCGTTAATGGAGGCGCGCACCCCGGTCACGACCACTTGCTCAATCACCTGGGGCTGTTGAGCGAATACGGAAGAGGCCGCGCCAAGGGAGGCAACGCCCAGCGCTACGGCACTCGCGAGGCGATTTCGAGAATAGGTTTTTGTGGTAGTCATGGTACTCCAGCATCTATTGCAGATTGTTGACAAGGATTTTTCTGATTAGAAAACGCGCATACCGGCAAGCCAATTTGCGCACGTATAAGTAAGGACGCGTGAATTCCCGAAAACCGAACATTTTGAGGAAAATCGCACAATCAAATGTTCCAGGATGCAAAAAACTCGCCGTAATTTGGGTTTTTATAACTCCAAATGCCCTAAAGCCACCCGCTTATTAGATCCGGGTATGTCTCCCGCAAAATGCCATACATCCATGAAAAATCACAAATGCGGTTCGGTAAATGGTGGTCGAGGCGTCTTACTCTCAGTCCGGGCAGTAGTAAGTGTTGGCCACGGCTGCCCCTTTTTCAACAACACAATAAGAGATAACGAAACATGAAAATAAATGCTAACAGACTATTGATAAACGTGATGGGTGCAGCGTTCATTTGCGCCTGTCTGGCAGTCTCGCCAGCGAATGCCGATAAGGCTGTCGGCGTCAATGTTAACGGCCTGGGAAGTCAGCTGGCCGATTTGAGCACCAATGGCATGTTGCAGCGCTCCGGCACCGTCTGGGTCAGGATGTTTGTTGACATGTCCAAGCTGCGCGGCAAGAGCCAGGCAGAAGTAGATGCCGATCCCAATCTCACGAATTTCAGAGCCCTGCACAGCGCGGGTTATAACACCATCCTTAACCTTAAATGGGCGACCAACGGCCGCGATTTCCCCGGGCCAGGCACTCAAGGCCGCCTGGACGATTTTGACGTTATGCGCAAGGTCATCAGAAGCGCGGGGGCTGGAAGTGTCGATATTGTTGTCGTCGGCAACGAGCCTTTTCGCGAAACTGATCTGGCATTTCGGGATGGAGATATGACCGCCTGGTATAAGCGAATGGCCAATGAGGTCAATAACTTCCGCAACAATAACAATTACAGCTATGACATTTATATGGGTGCATTCAACAATGTCTACATACCTGCTGAAAGAACCGCGGTATTCAATGACTTGATGCTGTTTGCCAGAAATCAAAACTGGATTGCCGGCGTGGACTTGCACATGCACCACAAGCTTATCGAACAGTGGCAGGGTGCACTCAGCTTCACCTTGGGGAAGATCCGCAGCAACCAAAACATTCTGGTCACCGAGTTTTCCTTGATGCGCTGGTATAAGAGTAAAAATTCGAACTCGCTGGCCAGTGCTTATGCCAACAAATACTACCCTGGTGGTACGAACAAAAAGGTTTGGGAGGAGCTTCGCACCTTGCAAAATGTGCAGAGCACCGCGCGCTGGCTGGACTTCAATGCGATGCATAACTTTACCAACTCGCGCAGACATTACCTCCGTAATCTTCATCGCGACTATTTCAGCCTGGCCGGTAACAAAATTAGAGTGGCTACCTTTGCCCTGCGCCAGAACAGGTTCCCGAACTACTCCAGCGGCTCTGACGCCTGGATATATAACGGCTTATTCTGCTTCAGTACGTGCGCGCCGGAGGCTGAAGGCTTCCAGTGGCTGGACGATTTCAGAAATTTGCCGAAGCAGTAGCCGAGGCCGCATGCTGCTGCTGGAAGGCGATGGGGCGGTCATTGAGACCGCCCCGTTTGCTTTTTTGATTTCACATTTTTGTGGTTATCTGCTGTTGATAACGGGCGGTCCGATCAGCCTGTATCAGTTGCGTGTTACCGCGCGCCTGTCCCGCTCTGCATCAGTTGATGAAGATCCTGTCTTACTGGATTATTAAATACTGGAGTCACTCAGATTCTTTAGCCGCGTTAGTCGCTTTCCCGCTGGGGCTCTACTATAGTATTGATCCGATCCCCTCTCTTTCTTTCAATCCTGTACTCCTTTAACCCTTAGTCGCGCATTGCAAGGCGATTAAGTTTATATATCTTATTATTAAGATCACGCTGTCCGGGGTCGTGACGGGCGATCAGGGACGGTCGCGGCGCGTCCAATGGCCTAGTCGGATAGTATAATTCCTGTAAAAACAAGTGGTTACTGATTATTGTGCGCGCATGCTATGCATATCGGATAGATCCTATATATAATATATTTTTATGAGGGTCTTATGGTCTAGTGTGGGCTGCTTTCGTGTCGGATTAACCCGCCCGAAAGCAGGCGAGAGAGTCTCGGCACCGCCAAAAAGGGAAATTGAAGGGCCACAAGATAATTAAAATCCGGAGAAACCATGAAAACCAACAAACCTGTCAATCAACACAAGGCACCGACCTTTGCGGTCGCTGCACTGGTATCTGCCATAGCCTCCGCTAACGCGCTGGCTCAGGACGTTGTTCTGGAAGAAGTGGTCG
>CAZEWY010000245.1:0-4021 GCA_964515945.1 uncultured Cellvibrionaceae bacterium | reverse complement strand
TTTCTGAGCGGTAAAAAAATTGTATTCGACTAACTGCGACGGCGAGCTGGGCGTCGTGTTGGTATAAAACTGCCGTTTGTCGCCCACATCAAATGGATCAACGATGGCGTTCCACTGGCCATTCAGACTCTGATGTGGCCGCGCTTCTGTATTCTGGATCAGCTCGACTGCAAAAGCAGACGGCATGCAACCGAGCAATAAAATAAACCAGTACTTCATACATTATCCTCATCCAAATACGATTTACTTGTTATTGAATTTCGTGCGTAGGCGCGTCGCCTTTTTTAATGGGCAGACATGACCTTCGGTTCCAGAGCCGCGCGCCATTGCTGCCTATAATTTTCGAGATTTTCCAGCCGTGTGGCGCCTGCCTTTTGCAGGGTTGGCTTGCGGACTTCCCTACCCCAATCCACCAGGGATGCACACCCCTCCACCGTGCCCGTGTCATCGGCAGACAGCAAAACCTGCTGCTTGCCGCGCAACTGCGCCAGCAGCGCGCACAGACCAGGGTTTTTCAGGAAGGCGCCCTCGATGAAAATATCGCCCTGCGCATCCAAAAGATCGAGCAGGTAATCCAGCATCAGCGCGCAGTAGATTGATGCCAGCGCCGCTCCACAGCCGGCGGGAACAATGCCGTCAATACGCCCCTCAAGACCGGGGAATGGGCCACCGCCGCCACTGAAACAGGGAAGTACCAGGGTGCCGGCATTGATCAATTTCTGTAATTCCGCCTCGCCATATTGCTCATCAATTGCCGCACCCAACCGCTCGCAGACAGCCGCATACTCGCGCCCGCCCATAAAGCGTGCGCAGGCCACCGGCTGCCCAGTGACGTCCACATTGGCCAACATATCGCGGCTGGCATCCAGACGCTCCAGCGGCGTCCCCGACGCCATCAAAATTGACCAGGTACCGGTGGAAATTACGGTAAAGGGCACGTCGGGATAGCTGGCGCGGTAGCGCAAAAAGCTGGCGTTGCTGTCGTGAACACCAACAAACACATCACAGGAAGCCGACAGGCCGGTCAAGTCTCTGACTTCCGGGGTGACGGAGCCCAGATTGGCCCATCCCGCCGCCAACCGGGGGAACAGATCCCGCCAGCCCTGGCTTTTCACCAGAGAAGAGTAATCAGCCGTCGCCGGCGACCAGAGGTCCGTGTGGCATCCCAGCGAAGTCACTTCCGAACGGCATTGACCAGTTAATCGCCATGCCCAATACTGCGGATACATAAGAATGTCTGTTGCCTGGGCGAACTCCTCCGGGAACAACTGCTGCTGCCAGTAGAGCTGCCGCCCCAGGTTCAAACCGGTCGGCAGGTTGGGTGAGCAAGTCTCCGAAAAATCCGGCCGCAAGCCGTCGTACTCGGAATTGCAGCTTTCGATTCCGTTGTATTCATAATCCAGAACCGGCAACACCAGTCCCGCACCCTCCCCACGCCGGTTAATCAAGGCAGCGGCCGCGCCGTGGGTGGTGATACTTATGGCTGATATGGGGTAGTCTCGAATAGCCTCGCGTATACCGGAGAGCACCCACTGCCAAAGCCTCTCGATATCGAAATGCGGATAGGGCGGAGCGTCCAGAACGCGATTATCGGTCTCGCGGGAAAATACCGTTTCCATAGCACTGCTGAGGAGATGAAGCTTGACGTGGGTTTTTCCCACGTCCAGAACCAGGTTATAACTCATGGGCAAGCATTCTCATTCATCGTTAGCTGCTGCCTGTGATTGCGCCAGCTTTATTGGCCAGCCAGGGCCTGCTCTCACTAACTTCGGTTGTCGCTATTGTCTCTGTTGTGGCTATTGTCTCTGTTGTGGCTATAAGTCCAGACGCATCAGCATCTGTCCACAGTCGTCGGCTTACCTTATGATCGATATTAATCGGAAATGATCCTATTTGCAATATTTGGCAAAACCCGAATAGTAAAAATGTCTTGATAACCATAAACACAAATCAGGCTCTTCATCATTTGTAATCCAGGTCTCGATTCAATGCCGGGCCGTGGCCAAATGAACCCTGACTACCAATATTGATGGTGTGGAAATCGCGCCATCAGCAGCACAATACCGATCATATTCAATCAATCTATATCTTTTCTGACACATTTGTACTATTATTGAGCAGACTCGCAACCTGCTGCACATATGCATGAATACGGATAGAATGGAAGGTACATTGACCAGATTCCCTTTAGAACAGGAAATTCCTATGCTGGAAAAACAACGCCACCAGCTGATTCTTGACATCCTCGACGAGCAGCGGTTTGCGAGTGTGCGCAACCTGTCTACCCAATTGAACTCTTCCGAGGCGACGATCCGCAGGGATCTCACCAAGATGGCGCAGTTGAAGCAGCTCAAGAAGATACGAGGCGGAGCGGAAGCCCTCCCCGGTGCCGATAAAAAGCTGAGGCGCCCTCACCTCACGGGTTCGGCGTTTCTGGTGGATAAAGAGAAGCGGGCCGACGTCAAGCGATTGATCGCCCAGAAAGCGGTTGAGCTCTGTGAGAATGGCGAATCCATCATCATCAATGGCGGCAGTTCCACTTATATGATGGGCGAATTTCTGATCAACCGCCAACTGAACATTCTCACCAACTCCTTCGTTTTGGCTCAGGAACTCGCCGCGAATAGCGACAACCAGATCACCCTCCCCGGCGGAGAGATCTACCGCAAACAGGGCATTATTCTAAGCGCCTTTGAAAACGACACCATTCAATATTACCGCGGCAGCAAGATGTTCATGGGTACACCGGGCATCGGTGAATTTGGCGTTATGGAGTCTGACCCATTGCTGATTCGCGCGGAACAGAAACTCAGAAAACAGGCGGATCAGCTGATTGTTTTGGCCGACAGTTCCAAATTGGGAAAACGCAGCAATTTCATTTTCAGCCCGCTTACAGACGTTGATGTACTGATTACCGATAGCAATGTCGATCAGCGTATGGTCCGCCTCTTCGAGGCTCAGGGCGTGCGAATTGTGATTGTAGAGGTGCCGGCCACAATGGAAGCGGAAGATACGGAATCTACAGTCTGACCGTCGTTTCCAGCCAACCTGCCTCGCCAGCGTTTTCCACAGCCTGCTGAATGCACAATATTCGAAATATTGTGCATTCCCGTTTTCCTAAAGTAGAAAAATCTTTTGCTATCCGTTTGTCGATACCGGATTCGCCGATGCCGCCAGTTTGTCGAACGGCCGCACAAACAGGAGCAGTTTGGGCAGCAGCACCAGGGAGGCCAGCATGGCCACCAGCATGGCGACGCCGGTCAACAATCCGAAGTAGATCGTCGGAATAAACTGCGACAGCGCCATGATAGAGAAACCGAACACGATCACCACGGCGGTGTAGTAAACGGCGCGTCCGATCGAGCCGTGGGAGCGGTGCATGGCCTGAATGTAATCCCCATCTTCGGCAATTTCCTTTTTGAAGCGGTAGACATAATGAATGGTGCCATCGACACCTATACCCAGTGTGATGGCGGCAATGGTAATGGTCATCATGTCCAGTGGAACGCCGAACAATCCCATGCTGCCCAGTATGGCCACGGCCGCCAGCAGATTGGGAATGATCGCCGTGACGGCCACCACCACCGACTGGAAAAGAATGACGAACATTGCCAGAATACCGGCGAAGACCACACCCGCAGTCACTATCTGGGAACTGAACAGGCTTTGCAGCATATTGTTGTAGAGCACCAGCAAACCATTGATCTGTACATTATCCATATCGAAGTTGTTGGCCTCGTCGATATGCTGACGAATACGCTCCACCAGTTCCATACGCTTGAGGCCGGGGTAGGAATCTATGACGCGCATGGTGATGCGTGTTTGGTCATGTTCACGGGCCAGGTAGGGATCCAGCAGCACACCTGTGACACTTTCCGGCAACGACTTCGCCATGAGAGCCAGTTCAAAGTCATTGAAGCCACCATTCAGATCCTTGCCGACCTTGTAAAGAGTCGCCAGGGACTGCACCTTGCCAATTTCCGGTTGTGCATCCAGGTAGTCATGCAGTTCCTCGATCTGG
>CAZEWY010000244.1:0-4048 GCA_964515945.1 uncultured Cellvibrionaceae bacterium | reverse complement strand
CTGTTCATATTGTGCGCGCACATCGGACTCATTGACCTCCTGACGCTGGGCCAGTGTTTCGATATCCACTTCAATATAATTCAGCGCAACACGCTCGGGAACGCTGAATTGGTCCTGGTTGTTCTCATAGAATTCCTCAATTTCAGCATCGCTGACGCTGACGGAATCCTCGACCTTGGACTGTGAAATGGTGACACTGAAATAGGAGCGCGTCTGTTGCGCCAGAGCCACAAACTGTTCGATTTCCTGCTGGGTCAAATAGCTGGATGAGGCAATACCACTATTCTGTTGATTGAGGATGATACCCTCACTCAAGGCTTGCAGATAAGTCGCCGTGGTATAACCCATATTGCTCAGCAATTGACGGAAGCGATCCTGGTTGAAGGCACCATCCGTTTGAAACTGCGGCTGTTGCATAATTTGCTGCCAAAGAGCTGTTTCGGCGACGGCCAATCCACCGTCGGTGGCGGCATCGAGAAGCGCAGCCTGCCGTGTCAGACTCTCAAGCACCGGCCCACGCAGATTTTCATCTTTCAGCAGATCCGAGCTGGGATCTACTTGAGTTTCCGAGAGGATCCTTTGCTTCTGCAAATAAATTGCACGGCTGAGTTCGGAGCGCGTAATCGCCGTACCGTCAACACTGGCTACGTCGCTGCTACCTGACCCCATGAACAGTTTTTCAATCCCGATCAACACCATGGGAACGGCAAAGATAGCAATGACAATGACAGCGACGGTGCCTTTCATATTGTCGCGAAGGCTCTGTAGCATGATTTACCTCGGAATGAAGAATCTTGTCGTAAAGACCCGTAATTGGTTTCATAAAAAAGGCGCATACTTAGTGCGCCTTTTATCTGATGCTATTGTGTATCCGGTTCACTGCTAATGGTAACTATCGTTATTTCATTACCACTGTTATTCATCACCACCGTTTCAGAAAGATTAACGGTTTAGAAGATCGAGCGACAGGCACCCTTTTCGGTGTCTGTCGCTATAACAAAACAACTACCCCAAGCAATAGCGTCAATAATAGAAAGACGCTCGATCAGTTAACGGCGTCTTTCAATGCTTTACCGGCTTTGAAACTCGGTATTTTTGCAGCAGCAATCTGAATAGGTGCACCTGTTTGCGGATTGCGACCTGTACGAGCAGCGCGATCCTTAACGACAAATGTACCGAAGCCAACCAATGCCACCTGATCGCCTTTTTTAAGAGCGTCAGCAATGGAATCGGTTACTGCATCCAATGCGCGGCCAGCGGCTGCCTTGGAAATATCCGCAGATGTGGCTATAGCTTCGATCAGTTCTGATTTATTCACTTTGAACCCCTCTTATTATTGACTCACAATAAAATTAATTTAAAGACAACCTGCTTTACGTACCGGCACTCTTGACCATCGCGTGACCATCACTGATGTAGCCACCACTGATATGACACCATGCACCCAGCGTCTCTAAAACGACAACGAATTGCGATTTATACCAACTGGCAAATGGCCGGTCAAGGAAGAAGTGAAACAATTGCAACAGACAAGACCAAATGCTCGAAAAACGACCAGAAATGGCCGTTTTTCGCGCCTCAGCCTAGTGTGTACTGATGCGGCTGGCTTCCTCACCCTTCTTGTGCGCCTCGGCTTCCAGTGCCTTGTACTCCTCGTCCGTGTATGGTTTTGGCATGTATTGCAGGGCCACTTCCAGGACCTGGTCAATCCATTTGACGGGCACTATACGCAGGTCTTCCTTGATGTTTTGAGGAATCTCTCGCAAATCGGCCTCATTGTCGGCGGGAATCAGCACTGTTTTTATGCCGCCCCGGTGGGCCGCCAACAGCTTTTCCTTGAGACCACCGATCTTGAGGACTTCCCCTCGCAAGGTAATCTCGCCCGTCATGGCCACCTCGGCTTTGACAGGTATATTGGTAAACACGGAGACCAGTGCCGTACACATGGCAATACCGGCGCTGGGACCGTCTTTTGGCGTTGCCCCTTCGGGCACATGGATATGGAGATCCTGTGTTTCATGAAAATCGGGGGCTATGCCCAGCACCTTGGAGCGGGACCGGACGACCGTCATGGCCGCCTGAATGGATTCCTGCATAACGTCGCCCAGGGAGCCGGTTTTGACCAGCCGCCCCTTGCCTCTGACCGAGGAGGCTTCGATCGTCAGAAGTTCACCGCCGACCTGGGTCCAGGCCAGGCCGGTAACCTGCCCGATTCGATTTTCCTCTTCGGCCTTGCCGTAATCCATTTTGCGCACACCGAGGTAATCCTCAAGATTGTCTTCGGTAATGATCGCGGATATGGCCTTGTGGCTTTTCACGCTGGCAGTCACAACCTTGCGACAGACCTTGGCAATCTCCCGCTCCAATCCCCGGACACCCGCCTCACGCGTGTAGTAACGGATAATGGCGCGGACGGCACTGTCTTCAACCTTGATCTCGCCTTCCTTCAAGCCGTTGTTGTTCATTTGTTTGGGCAACAGATAACGAGTGGCAATATTGACTTTCTCGTCTTCGGTATAACCGGACAAACGAATCACTTCCATGCGGTCCAATAATGGACCGGGAATGTTCATGGTGTTCGATGTGCAGACAAAAAGCACATCCGACAGGTCGTAATCCACCTCGAGATAATGGTCGTTGAAATGCGCGTTCTGCTCGGGGTCCAGGACCTCAAGAAGCGCCGACGCAGGGTCGCCCCGAAAATCCATGCCCATCTTGTCAATTTCATCGAGCAGAAACAGCGGGTTTTTGACTCCCACCTTGGACAGTTTCTGTATCAGCTTGCCGGGCAATGACCCAATATAAGTCCGACGATGGCCACGGATCTCGGCTTCGTCGCGTACGCCACCGAGAGCCATACGCACGAATTTGCGGTTAGTCGCGCGGGCGACCGATTCACCAAGGGAGGTTTTACCCACTCCGGGCGGACCCACCAGGCAAAGTATCGGCCCTCTGATTTTCTTGACACGGGTCTGTACCGCCAGGTATTCCAGAATGCGTTCTTTGACTTCTTCCAATCCGTAGTGATCGGCATTGAGTATTTTTTCAGCGGCATCCAGATCGTGCCTGACTTTGCTTCGCTTCTTCCAGGGAACCGAAACCATCCAGTCAATATAGGAACGCACCACTGATGCTTCCGCCGACATTGGCGACATCATCTTCAACTTGTTCAGTTCAGCACGGGTTTTGGCCTCGGCATCCTTGGGCATTCCCGCCGCTTCAATTTTGGCCTCGAGCTCTTCGCTTTCATTGGGTTCCTCGTTCAGCTCACCCAATTCCTTTTGAATTGCTTTCGCCTGCTCATTGAGGTAATACTCGCGCTGGCTTTTTTCCATCTGTTTTTTGACACGGCCACGGATGCGCTTTTCAACCTGAAAAAGATCGGCTTCCGCCTCCATAAGACCCACCAGGTGCTCCAGGCGGTCCCGCACAATCGCAATTTCCAGAATTTCCTGCTTCTGTGACAAATCCAGGGCCATATGGGCAGCGACAGTGTCGGCAAGGCGACCGGGATCTTCAATGCCGCTCAATGACGTCATGACTTCCGCTGGAACTTTTTTACTCAGGTTGACGTACTGGTCGAAGCGATTAAGCAGGGAACGCGTCAGCAATTCCGATTCACGCTCACCCGGTGTGGGGGTTTCTATGGGTGAAAATTCCGCCTGATAAAATTCCCCTGCGTCCTCGACTCCTGCAATATTTGCACGTTGACGGCCTTCGACCAGAACCTTGACGGTGCCGTCAGGTAATTTCAGCAGCTGTAATATGGCTGCGACCGTGCCGACCTGATAAAGATCATCCTGCCCAGGCGAATCCACGGCGGCATCTTTCTGCGCGACCAGCAGCACCTGCTTGTCGTCTGCCATGGCTTGCTCCAGTGCCACGATGGATTTTTCCCTGCCGACAAACAGCGGAATCACCATGTGCGGATATACCACAACGTCGCGCAATGGAAGTAACGGAAGGATGTTACTGGATGTATGTGTAGAGTCAGACATGTCGATTAAACAGCCTCTGTCATCTGCCTGGCGGCAGCTTGGGTAAATTG
>CAZEWY010000243.1:0-4091 GCA_964515945.1 uncultured Cellvibrionaceae bacterium | reverse complement strand
CCTTTACCTCGCAAAGCCTGCATCTTATCGACGGCGATTTGCTCAGGGTAAAAGTGCAGAGTTCCGCGGAAGAGAAAGGGGAAGTCGTTGCCCTGGTACATCTGGGTAACCAGACCATTCCCTTCTCGGTGGTCAATGCGGGGCGCCACATCGGCATCAACTTCAATGAGCAGATGGGTGTACTCACGGATGCCGTTGTCGACATCAACATTGCTCAGCTGCAACCGACCTGGGTCAGAGGGTTTCTGGATTTTTACAGCCTCTTTGACAAAAACACCCTGAAGCCGCTGCCGGAGTTCGCGAACTCCGCCAATATCGCGCGTTTTATTGAACTCAAGAAAAAGGGTTATAAAACCGTTCTCAGTATCAAGTGGAACTACAAGGCCAGGCACACGCCGAAAGCGATGCCGAGCAGCCCGGAAGCCCTCCGCAAACATCAGGATGCCCTGCGATCCCTTTACGACAAAGTGTGGCCCTATGTCGACATCCTTGTCGTCGGCAACGAGCCCTTTATCGAAAGCCCCAGTGAAAAGGTTCCAAGCCGGGACCAGCATCTGGTGGCCTTTTACAGCGCCATGCTCGGTGCCACTATCGACTACCGCGCTCACAGTAATCGGAAAGAGACGCCGCTGTTTTTGGGTGCCTTCAACCGCCTTGAGACGGAACGCTTTCAGAAGGCCTCATTGGGTCTTTTGGAGCTCGCCAAATCAACACCGGAAGTTGCGGGTATCGATCTGCATATCCACCATGCCGACAGTGACTTCTCGGCAATGAAAGCCTCCATCGATTTCGCCACCGCGCGGATTCGTCCGGAGCAGCGATTTATCAGTACCGAGTTTTCCGCCATGCATTACTGGAAGAGCAAAACTCCCCTGCCGTTGGCGGCGACTTTCATCGACAAGTACGACCTGCCGGAAAACATGAAGGTGTATGAGTATCTGGACAAGGTTCTGAAGACGGACCCATCGGGGGCAGTTTCCCGTGAGCAATGGTATGACTTCATAGACATGAATGGCTGGTACAGAGAGCTGCAAAGCCGCTATCTGGCGGACGCTTATCACACCTTCACCGCCTCACCACAGTTTCTCCTGGCCACCTACTCCTTTCGCCAGGCGTTTCACGGCACTTTCGATACCACACGCGACCCCTGGATACTGAATGCCATTTTCGTCAATCGCACTGTGCCGTTGCGCCCTGATGGCAGCTATGAACTGAATAAATACTATCATCGCGACTTTGATCGCCTTCGATAGTTATTCCCCTATTTTGTGGAGTACCTACCATGACAGCCAAATATAACAAAGCCCTGTTTCTGAAAATAAGTCTGCTCGTGCTTGCCCTGACCCTGGGCGCCTGTGGAGGTGGCAGTGACGATCCCACGTGCGTGCCATCGGCGAGCGAAAATTGTACGGCGACGGATCCAGTCCCGGAACCTCAGCCTGAACCAGAACCTCAGCCAGAACCAGATCCATCACCGGATATACTGCCAAAAATCGGGTTCAATCTTAACGGCGCAATTCAGGATTATACGGGTGCAACCAAGACCACTATTGACCAGCTTGAAAGGACCTGGGCCAGGGGCTTTCTCGATTATTTTTTCTTTTTCGATAATGATCCGACGCCGCCCTATCGGCTCAACAATTCCCCCAAGTTGAGCAATATTGCCGCGCTCAAGGAGCAGGGTTATCAGACCATCATCAGTATTAAGTGGGACTTCAAGAATCCGGCGCGCACCATGCCTGAACCTGGCTCAGCGAGAATGGTGGAATTCAAGAGCAACCTGATCGCGCTCTACGACAAGATCTGGCAGAAGGTCGATATTATCGTGGTGGGCAACGAGCCATTCATAGAAAGTCCGGGTAGCGTACCCAGCACGGATTCTGATCTTGTCAGCTTCTACGAGGAAATGCTGAAAACCACCATCGAATATCGCGCGGGAAGTACCCGACCCACCACGCCCATCTATCTCGGCGCCTTCAACCGCATGGATGAGACGGTCTTCCAGAATGCATCCAATGGTCTTCTGCAACTGGCCGAGACGACGCCGGAAGTGGCGGGTGTCGACCTGCATATTCACCATGCCGACACCGACTTTGCTGAAATGAGGAATTCAATCAATTACGCGCTGGATCGGATTCGCGAGGATCAGAAAATCATCAGCACCGAATTTTCGCCCGTGCGTTTTTACAAAACACACACCAATGACATTATTGATGCAGATTTCGCTCAGCAATATGGCATCGACCCCACCTGGGAAATCTACCAGTACCTGGACTCGATTCTGTCAAAACAAGCCGCCGGCAATGGAATTGAGCGAGAGGAATGGCTGGACTTTGTCGATGCCCACCCGTGGTACGGCGACGTTCAGAATGGTTATCTTTCCGATGCCTTCGATGTTTTCATGGAAACAGCGCCGGGTCAGTTTGAGCTTGCCACCTATGGCGTCCGCCAGCAGTTCGGCCCAAAACAAACATTTGCTTCAGACACTGTCCCGTGGATTCTCAATAGCATCATCGTGAACCGCACTGTTCAGGAAAATGCGGATGGCACATTCGCATTCAATAAATATCTATACCGGGATTTCGCGAACTAGCGCTGATCCTGTCCACCGTATTCGCGGCCTGGTGCCGCGCAGCCACAAGAAGGGTTAATCATGTTCAAAAACTCAAAGCTCGTATTGACCGCGGTTGTGTCACTGCTGGGGACAATTTCCTGCGTGAATCAACAAGCTGACTCAGGGCCGGATGCACCGGTTCAAGCCGTGACCGTCGGCCAGACCGGCGAAATTCATCTGGCGGATCCCACCATTATCTACCACGATGGTCGGTATTACATGTATGGCACCGAGCGGCCGCCGCAGTCCGGGTTTCCCGTGCTGGTCTCCGACAACCTCAAGGAGTGGCACGTCCCTGAAGAAGTGAGCAATGGATATGTTTTGGCGAAGGGAGACAAGGTATTCGGTGACTGGGGCTTCTGGGCACCGCAGGTGTTCCAGCATAACAATGCCTGGTATTTGGCCTATACCGCCAACGAAAATATCGCCTTTGCTCGCAGTGACAATCCCCTGGGACCCTTTGTGCAGGATGAAGTCACACCCCTGAAAAAAGGACAGCGCCAGATAGACCCCTTCGTCTTCGAGGATGATGATGGAACCCTCTATCTCTACCATGTGCGGCTGAACCAAGGGAACCACATCTACGTTGCCGAAATTGCGGATGATTTCAGTCACATCAAGGAGGAAACGCTCACTCACTGCATCACGCCAATGAAGGGCACCTGGGAGGACACCCAGGCATTCAAATCGCCTGTTGTCTCGGAAGGTGCGACCGTGATCAAGCACGAAGGCACCTACTACCTGTTCTACTCCGCCAACCATTTCAAGAGTGACGACTATGCCGTGGGCTATGCGACGTCGCAGTCGCCATTGGGACCCTGGAAGCGTTATGAAGGAAATCCCATTATTCACAAAGGCGTTATTGGCGAGGATGGCACAGGGCATGGAGATGTCCTCGTGGGTGCGAACAATCAACTCTATTATGTCTTTCACGCCCACGCGTCAGATACCGAGGTGCGCCCGCGCGCGACGCTTATCGTCAAGGCTCGCTTCAAGGATGTCGGGGACGGACCGGATATCGTGGAAATCGACGGGGACTCAGCCTTCCATCCCGTTTTGAAATAAATTTCAAAGTTCCCGGACCCGCATCAATGTCCTTCAAAGACATGATGCGGGCCAAAGACCACGGGAATCCCACAAATTGATAATCGAGAGAAAATAATATGTGTTTCCCAACCGCTCGTATAATCGGCGCACTCGCCGCTCTAGTCGCAGTTGTCACAGTTGGTTGTGGCGGCCTCACGCCTGAGGCAGATCCCACGGCAGATTCTCGCCCCAATGTTTCAGACTCCCGCCCCAATGTCATTGTGGTGCTGGTCGATGATATGGGGTTTTCAGATATAGAGCCCTACGGCAGCGAGATACCCACCCCTAATCTCGAGGCACTGGCCAACAACGGGCTTAAATATTCCCAGTTTTATAATACCGCTCGCTGCAGCACTACCCGGGCTTCACTGCTAACGGGTTTGTACCCCCA
>CAZEWY010000242.1:0-4102 GCA_964515945.1 uncultured Cellvibrionaceae bacterium | reverse complement strand
GTCACGACCACAACCAATATGGTAATGAATATGGCGGTGAATACCAGCCCACCCAGAATATAGGGCCAGGGGCTGCTGTGCGAAAAATCCTTCTCGCGGTTTTTGTTGCTCTGCACACCGAACGCTGCCGCGGCCACGCTTAAAAATGCATTCAGCAAGCCGCTTTTTCGGCCGCTATTCGCCACAATCTCTTGCTCACTCATGCTAAAAACCCGTAAATTTACCAATAGCTATGATTACTGTACTCAATTACTGTACTTTGGAAGTGCATAAGTTTGGCACATTTCCGGGGTGCTGCAAGTGGAATCGAGAAGTGGAGCGGGGGAGGGAAGCGGTCCGGAAGGTTCAATGAGGATTGAACCGATCCCAGACGCGCTTGCAGGATTTGCCTGCCGGACTAAAAGGTCACCAGATGAATATTGTGCAAGTCTTCGGTCTTGCCCAACTGTAATTGCTGCTTGGCCACCCGGTACTGCCGGTTGCTGGCGTGGAGTTCGTGGAAGCAGACTTTCTGTTGGGCGCCGGTTTTTCCGGCGCAGTCCCGTCGTAATTCTCGATATTCCTGGATGGTGGCCAGGGCGGATTCAGCCGCAGGGATATCCGACGCGGGGCCGCTGTTGGCGAAAGCCGGGGCGCCAAACAAGATGAATGCACCGGTGCAAAAAAGGATTGTTGCTCGTGAGAAATTATTATTCCTGACCATTTCAGATAACCTCCAGTTGTCTTTTTAATAAGCAAGGAAAGTTTAGGAGCAAATCCGCTGCTCCTGCCTCTGCCAATGGTCAGTTTGTGATCAGGTCCTCAGAAGTTGACGCGGCTATACGAATTCGCATTTTGCGCGCCCTGCGCCTTGTCCCGGATTATTGCCAATCGACATAAGACGCTATTCCTAAAGTTGTAGCCTTTACGCCATATCCCTGGCCTTTACGGCATATTAGCGACCAAGGCACAGGTCTTACATCAATTGTCATAAAACAGGATGGACTGCAGCCAGCGCTCCATGGTTTTCTTGGGCAAGCCCTTTCGCTCGGCCAGGGACTCCACCTGATCCTCGCCGATTTTTCCCGTGCCGAAGTATTTGGAGTCTGGGTGGGAAAAATACCAGCCTGACACAGCGGCGGTGGGATACATGGCAAAATGCTCGGTGATTTCCACACCGGTTGCCTCGGTCGCGTTCAGCAGTTTGAACAGGGTCGCCTTTTCCGTGTGATCGGGGCAGGCGGGGTAGCCGGGAGCGGGACGTATGCCGCGATACTTCTCGCGGATGAGGGCTTCATTGTCCAGTTTTTCATCTGGCGCATAGGCCCAGAATTCCTTGCGTACCCGCTCGTGCAGATGTTCCGCAAAGGCTTCCGCCAAACGATCAGCCAGCCCCTTGACCATGATCGCGCTGTAGTCGTCGCCTTTGGCCTGGTACTGCCTGGCCAGTTCTTCCGCACCGATACCGGCGGTCACTACGAAGCCGCCTATGTAGTCCTGTTTGCCGGAATCTTCCGGCGCCACAAAATCCGCCAGGGAGAGTAGAGTGTCGGAGCCGGTGTTCTTGTCGATTTGCTGGCGGATATGGTGCAAGGTCGCGACCTTTTCACCTTGTTCATTGCGCACGAAGATATCGTCGGCCTTGTTGCTGTTGGCCGGCCAGAAACCGATTACCGCACTCGCTTTTATGAGTTTTTCATCGATCAGCTTTTTCAGCATCTTCTGGGCGTCGTCAAACAGGTTCCGAGCGGCTTCGCCGACCACTTCATCCTCAAGAATACGCGGGTATTTTCCGGCCAGGTTCCAGCTGATAAAGAAAGGTGTCCAGTCGATTTTCTCGGCAATGGTCGCCAGCGGATAATCGTCAAATGCCTTGGTGCCAATAAAGGTCGGCACCGGTGGCGTATAGGTGTCCCAATCCAGTTGCAGGCGATTTGCCACCGCCGTTTCATAGGGAATAACCTTACGATTGCTGCGGCGATTGGCGGTACGCTCGCGCACCTTGACGTACTCTTCCTGTATCGACTGCACGAACGCCGGACGCTGCTCATCGGACAGCAGCTTGCTGGCGATACCGACCGCACGGGAGGCATCCGACACGTAGACCACCTGGTTGCGCTTGTAGTGGGGCTCGATCTTCACCGCCGTGTGCGCCTTGGAGGTGGTGGCGCCGCCGATCAGCAGCGGCAGGTCGATGCCCTGGGCTTCCATTTCCCGAGCGACTGTAACCATTTCGTCCAGTGACGGCGTGATCAGGCCGGACAGGCCGATGATGTCGCATTTCTCGTCGATGGCGGTTTTGAGAATCTTGTCATAGGGCACCATGACGCCCAGGTCGATCACCTCGAAGTTGTTGCACTGAAGCACCACACCGACAATATTCTTGCCGATGTCGTGAACATCGCCTTTGACCGTCGCCATGACGATGCGGCCATTGGGCTTGGCTGCTTCGGTCTTTTCGGCTTCGATAAAGGGTTGCAGGTAGGCCACCGACTGCTTCATGACCCGGGCGGATTTCACCACCTGGGGCAGGAACATCTTGCCGGCGCCGAACAGGTCGCCCACCACATTCATGCCATCCATCAACGGGCCTTCAATCACATCCAGCGGCCGGACGGCTTGCTGACGAGCCTCCTCGGTATCCTCAATGATAAAGGTGGTGATACCCTTGACCAGGGAGTGTTCGAGGCGTTTGTTCACCGGCAGGGAGCGCCAGGCCAGGTCTTCTTTTTTCGCCGGGCCGCTGCCGTCGCCTTTGTACTTTTCCGCTATGTTGAGCAGGGTTTCAGTGCCGTCGGCGGAGCGGTTGAGGATCACATCCTCGACAATATCTTTCAACTCTTTCGGCAGATCATCATAGATGGCCAACTGGCCGGCGTTGACGATACCCATGTTCATGCCCGCCTGAATGGCGTGGTAAAGAAAAACCGAATGGATGGCTTCGCGTACGGGATTGTTGCCGCGGAAGGAGAAAGACACGTTGCTGACGCCCCCGGAAACGCCGGCATGGGGCAGGTTCTTGCGAATCCAGCGGGTGGCCTCGATAAAGTCCACGGCGTAGTTGTTGTGCTCTTCCATGCCGGTGGCTATGGCAAAGATGTTCGGATCAAAGATAATGTCCTGGGGCGGGAAACCCAGCTTCTCGGTCAGCAGCTGGTAGGAGCGCTGACAGATGTCGATCTTGCGCTGGGCCGTGTCTGCCTGGCCATTTTCGTCAAAGGCCATGACCACCACGGCGGCACCGTACTTCATACACAGGGCCGCGCGTTCCAAAAATTCTGCTTCGCCTTCCTTAAGGCTGATGGAGTTCACGATAGACTTGCCCTGCACGCACTTGAGGCCGGCTTCGATCACATGCCATTTGGAGGAATCCAGCATTACCGGGACCTTGGAAATATCCGGCTCGCCGGCGATCAGGTTGAGAAAGCGGGTGATCGCCGCTTCCGCGTCCAGCATGCCTTCGTCCATGTTGATATCAATAATCTGCGCGCCGTTTTCCACCTGATCCAGGGCCACCGCCAGCGCGGCCGTATAGTCGTCGTCGAGAATCAGGCGCTTGAAACGGGCGGAACCGGTGACGTTACAGCGCTCGCCGACATTCACAAACAGGGAGTCTTTGGTGATGGTGAAAGGCTCCAGCCCGGACAGGCGACAGGCGGGTTCTATTTCGGGAATCGGGCGGGGTGCGGAATCCTTCACGGCCTCGGCAATCGCCTTGATATGGCGCGGGTTGGTACCGCAACAGCCGCCGACGATATTGATGAAACCGCTGCTGGCAAACTCGGCGACGATTTCCGCCATCTCTTCCGGCGACTGATCGTATTCACCGAATTCATTGGGCAAACCCGCATTGGGATGCGCCGACACATAGCAGTCGGCAATCCGCGACAGTTCTTTCAGGTAGGGCCGCAGCTCCTTGGCGCCCAGGGCACAGTTGAGGCCGATGGACAGAGGCTTTGCATGGGCCAGGGAATTGTAGAAGGCCTCGGTCGTCTGGCCGGACAGGGTGCGGCCGGAGGCGTCGGTGATGGTGCCGGAAATCATCAGCGGCAGTTCAAAACCCTGTTCCTCGAACCAGGTGCGCACGGCGAAAACCGCGGCCTTGGCATTGAGCGTATCGAAG
>CAZEWY010000241.1:0-4115 GCA_964515945.1 uncultured Cellvibrionaceae bacterium | reverse complement strand
TCATTATTACATCTCTTCCCTCTGCTAACGCAAAAGGATAACGTTTGATGAATGACGGAACGTAAACTCCTTGCCATTTATCACCCATTTGATGACTGCGTGATGTGATTGCCAACAAGGCCACTGGCAAAAAACCACCGTTGCCGGTCTCTACAAACATTACCGGGTAATCTCTGCTACAAGGGAAAAATTCCGGGCCGGACACAGGCACAGTATTGACCCCTGATGCAAAACCGTAGCTATCTGACCGTTTGAACCTCAAGTCTTTATGCTTCTTTTTATCTAAAGGTACTGGTTTCTGGTAAAACAGTAGTTCAGCCATATTCGACACCATCATCATTAATTTTCAGTAGTCACTACAAGGCTACTAAGCCTTCGCGACGCATTCGTATTCTTCAGGTCGACTTCGTCATAGGAACGACGAAGCACTCAGTTGACATCAACAAATATATTAGCCGTCAATCGACCAACGGCAGGGTCATCGCACACATCGACATTGGCCGACACAAGGCCACTGTGGAGCATACACCCAGGATAAACTACAAGCCGATTGGGCCTATAGGCTACATGAGAGAATAACTCAAAATGATTCGTACTGGAATTTATGTACTTCGGTTCAGGCAACCCCTTCACCGCCATAAAAGCTGAGACCGATTGCAGAAAAATATCTCGCCGTTCTTCGGTCACCCGCTCAAAACCTGTGGGCTTGTGGCGAAAAAATCCCGTCCCGCCAAAACTGCCGACATTGATGTAATGCAGAATCGCGTAGTAATGCTCTTTGCATGTATCAAAATGTGGCAACCTCTGCATGACCCCTAGCTCAGGCTCTTTTTTTGTCAGTAACGAATAATAAGCCAGTTCGGACCGCACCTCTAGATTACTGGGTATAGCATAAGAATCCTGCAACATAGGCTTAAGCGCCGCTAAGACACCCTGCACATAGTTATCCGGGAGCACCGCTCGAAGCCCCGGGTAGGCTGTGCGGCCATCTTCCTGATAGATTGGAACACGAACAGCGTCTGCACGGATTTCATCCAAATCGGCCGCAAAATCGTCAATGATAATGATTTTAGTGCCTTCACTACCTATCTGCAGTATGTCTGGCTCAATACCGGGGTTTACTTCAAACTTCACTCACACTCACCATCATCGCCAGCAACCGGTCATCAAATATTTTTGAATTACATAACATCTGATTTACAATAGTAATCAATGAATTCATGATGAGCGGGTAGCCGTTCCACGGTTTTCTGCGTAGCATTCCTTAAGCCGCTCAGAAAATCACGCAAAGCGTCATCATCCAGTGAATCCACGACGGGGTGATACGCGCGCGGCTTAATTCCCTGCCCTAACATCACCTGCACCCAGGATTCCTCTCCAAAAAGATCCATTTCCTTTTTGAATACTCTGCCACTGTCGCCAAAAAGATCAATTTTGTGACGCAGGGACGCGGGCACGTCCATTCCCTTGCAGTAACGCCAGAATTCTGAATCAGTACGGTCTGTCACATGATAATGCAGGATAATGAAATCGCGTATATTCTCTACCTCTTCCGCTGATTGACGATTGTATTCATCTATCTCCGTCTGTTTTATGCCATTAACCGGGAAAAGCTGCACCAGGCGAGAGACACCCTTTTGGATCAAATGAATACTCGTTGATTCCAATGGCTCCAGGAATCCACTCGACAAACCGAGAGCAACACAGTTTTTATTCCAATGTTGGGCACGATAGCCAGTCCTAAACTTAATGACCCTGGGTTCGTTAAGCATTTTACCTTCGATACTATCCGTCAAAGTGCGAATAGCAACGTCATCTTCCATGTATTGACTGCTGTATACCAGCCCGTTGCCCATTCGGCTTTGAAGTGGGATGCGCCACCGCCAGCCGCATTCATGGGCAATTGCTCGCGTATAAGGAACCGGTGTTCCCACAGTTTCCGTTTGCACCGCCACGGCTCGGTCACATGGCAACCAGTGACTCCAGTCGACATACTCTGTCTTCAAGGCTTCTCCAATCAATAGCGCGCGGAATCCTGTGCAGTCAATAAACAGATCTCCGTGGATAATTTCACCGGATTCCAAGCCGATAGATTCAATATCTCCGGTCTGCGAATTCAGATTCACCTCTGTAATTTTACCTTCGGTACGCTTTGCACCGTATTTCTCACTTATCTCTCTAAGAAATTTGGCATAGAGACCAGCATCAATGTGATAGGCGTAATTGACCCCATTTTTCGGGAGCACGGCAAATTTTTCTGCGCGTGCGGCAAGGTGCTCAGGGCAATAATCACCATATTTCGTAGTATCAACACCTCGCTTTTGTCCTGCTAGCCAGAAATGCTGAAACCCCGCTGCCCAATTTCCCTTACCGGCCCATCCAAAGGAATGCACGTAGTTTTTACCAACGTCCTGCCAGTTTTCAAAAGATATACCGAGCTTGAACGTACCATTAACTCTCGCCAGAAATTCCTTCTCACTTATCTCCAACACCCTGTGCAAATTGATTACAGGCGGAATGGTCGACTCACCTACTCCCACCGTCGGTATTGCATCCGACTCTATCAGCTGGATTTCTATGCACTTTCCCATGGATTTTGCGAGCATTGCAGCCGCAATCCAGCCTGCAGTGCCACCGCCCGCGATTACAACTTTTCGAACTTTGTGATCTTCCACGTTTACCTCTAGTATATCTGCCGGTTAATGATGCACTATATGGCCAGGTTCAACCCTTCAAAATATTGACAAGTCGTGATCGAATTTTACGAGCAACGAGTTCGTCCGTCGGCGACAAAATGCCACGAATCTGCTTCGGTATGTGTTCGACCGTTTCATCAGTGCCCTCGAATATGTAATGGTCAAAAATTCGCTTCCAAATATCGCGCTGATCCTTCGGCAGCCCACGCAAGCTCAGTAGCGCATGATGCAAAACGTTGTCAGGATTACCCATGTAGGCCGGTGTACTTCTCCACCAGTAATTGACCAGGATGTTCAAGCTAGTCTTCGCTTGCACATGATGCCACCACATACTCGGAATGAAAATCGCATCGCCCGGCTCCAGCTCTGCCACTTGCGCGGCTTCAAGCGCAAGCTTGAACTTTGGAAACTCTTCAAAATCGGGGTCATTCAGGTCAACCATACTAATTGATCTACCCGATGGTGTTATGTCCAGTGGACCGACATAAAGATTCTCCAGTTGCTCTGGAGGAAAAAGTGTGAAGGTTCTATTGCCTACCACGTTACAAGCGATATTGTCAGGAAAATCAAAATGAGCTGCGATTGAACTGCGGTTTCCCAGCCATATACTGACCAGAGGATTAGCAGCCTCTATACTGATGTCGTTATGGTCACGAAAGCCGGGCAGCCAATTGTCCACCAGCGTGGATCCAACATAGAACATTGGGGAAGGCTCGTCATTCTGATGCTCCCTTAACAAATCCAGCACCGAGTTGAGGTTCGCCTCTGATCGTTGAAAGTTAAAACCTGTAAAATCTGAATTATAGAAAACCCGACCGTTAATGGATGGATCGCCATAATAGTAGGTGACGGGTCTGCCGTTATAGAACCCGCGCAGGTATTGATCAGCATCATCATTTGATCGATTCCCCGCCTTTACAATCGGCCAATCTGCAACCAGCTGCCTCAATATTACAGGTTCCTTCGCCCGATAAACTGAATCAGGGAGATGTGAGGCATCGCATCCACTCAATTCGTTGACTTTCTGGTAGGCTTTCAACATTATTCAACTTCAATCAATATGATTCAAAGAAACTATGGCTTCCACTTTTTCATTATTTTGCTTCCACCTGACTCTTCAGTGTTACTAGCTTTTTGATGTTCGACAGAGATGCGATCGCCATATAGATAGGCATGAGGTAATCCATTTCGTTGAGTTTGGAGAACATTTCAGCTGATAAACTCTTCAACTTTTCCTCATTTATCGTATAGAACCCTAATAGCTGAGACTGTCTTCCGGTATCTAGGGTAATATCGAAGGTCACGGGCTCAAGTAAGCCAAGTTCGGTTAATATCTCGTCAAACTGCTGTCCTTGCTCATTCCACAAATGTATTGTTTCCAGTATTGTAGCCATGCGTTCCAGGAACTCGGTGTTGCCG
>CAZEWY010000240.1:0-4139 GCA_964515945.1 uncultured Cellvibrionaceae bacterium | reverse complement strand
ATATCGCCGCATGGTGGACATAGTGCAGACCATTTCGCGAGAGCAGAAAATTGATGACGTCATCTTCGGTGATCTGCACCGCGATCTCGAAGCCCTGATTGCGGCGGAGCAGCGTAAGGTGTCAATTGTCGAAAGGCGTACTCACCAGTCCGCCGAAGGCAGAGCCAGAATCCGCATCGCCAGGACAAATTCCCAGAATTTCCTCTACAGCAAATTGCAAGACATTGAACTCCCGCCGGAAATCGTGGATTTTCTCACCACTACCTGGCTACAGGTACTGATCATCAGCCAGCTCAAGCATGGCTGGGACAGCGAAGAGTGGATGGCCAATGGACGTGCCGCCATTGACCTTATCGAACTCTGCCGGAAGCGTGGCATGCAGCCTCCGGAATGGCAGTCGCAACTTCTGCGGCGCGTTGAGTCGGGGCTTGAAGCCGCCATCGAGAGTCCACAGGTGCGCGCCGCCAGTGTGGAGGATCTGCAGGCAGCACTGACTGCCATGAGCCGAGATGCTGAACAGGTTAATTACCATCCATTGAGTGATGCCCACAGGGACGCTCTCGGCCGCTCGAATGTCCGCCCGTCAATGGCGTTCGCCACCACCAGAGTACAGGAGCCCGCCGCCGCGTTTGCCGTATCTGACCAGCACATGGAAATGGCCAAAGGGATTGAAGAAGGAAGCTGGATCGAATACATCAATGACAAAAACGGTGGCGAAGGTGACGAGAGCTGTATTCCGAAAGGTGAAAGGTTCCGCTACAAACTCGCGGCGAAAATTGACGCAGCCACCTATGTCTTCGTCAATCGCAAAGGCTTTAAAACCATTGAGCGAACCTGCCGCCAATTGGCCAGCGATTTTGCAGCCGGTAAGGCGCGCCTGCTGACATCCGATGAGTTCTTTGATCGCATGATGAACAGGGTTCTGTCCAACATCAGACAGGCGGCTTAACCTTCCCTGATCAGTAACTGCTATTGAATACCACCCCCGCCAGCCGCTCCCGGCCGATTGCCGCAATTCCCTCGTTGATCTGGGATTCGGTAATGCGGCCCGAGGGCACAACCAGGATTACAAAATCACATAGATCCGCCAGTATGCGGCTTTCCGCGGAATAGACGCTGACGGGTGGGCTGTCCAACAGAATAAAACGGTCGGGATAGCGGCCCTTCACCTCGTCCACAAAAGCGCGCATGCGCGGTGTCGTCAGCATTTCGGTTCCGCCCAAACGCTTATAGCCTGCGGGAATCACACGCACACGCGGAATGCCCGATGCATGCACTATGGATTCAACCCCCAGGTGGTAGCTGTCAAGAAAGTCCGTCAGGCCTCTATCAGCGGTGACCGGCAGCAACCGATCAGCGGACGGTGCATAGAGATTGCAATCAATAAGCAGGGAAGTTTTGGCCCGGTCCAGGGCAATAGCGGCGGCGAGGTTTGCCGCCACATAACTGGCGCCGCCACCTTCAATGAGAGATGTCACCAGGCACAGAAAGTTATGACTGCCGGCTCTTCGGGAAATGCGGGTTCGCAGGTCGCGAAAAGTTTTCAGTTGCTCCGGGTTCCGAGCCTCGGTGTGCAAGATCTTCAACCGGTCCAGTTCATCGGCATCAAACAGGCGAACTTCCGACATGTGCCGTATGCGCGCCGCGTGATCGAGTGGCGTTACCACCCTTGTTTTTACGCCGGCTGATGTTACATCTCGCTTATCCACGATCACCCCGCTGGTCAAATGACCGAACTCGCGGGTATCTCCAATTCATTGCAGGCAGCGAGAGCGTCTTGGTCTCTCTATTCTGTAAGACACCAGTCTTCCAGAATGGCGCAAAAGCGAGCCCGGGCAATGGATCAGAATACCCTCCCACACGGCCTGGAACTCCGGAGGAATGCAGTTCGCGTCTCGCATAGACCACTCCAGCCATTTTCAATTCCCTTTTTTGCGCCGGGAACTGAGCCGAAATGACTCTCGGAGTTAGCCCGCGTCCAGCTGGCTGCGCAATGCGGCAATCGCCTTCGCGTAATCATCGGTATTGAAGATGGCGGATCCGGCAACGAAGCGGTCAGCACCGGCGCGGGAAATATCACCGATATTGTCGATCGAGACACCACCATCGACCGCCAGGCAGAGATCATCGCGGCCGGCTGCTTCAGCCATGGCGCGCGCCTGACGCAGTTTGTCCAGTGTATAGCCAATGAACTCCTGGCCGCCGAAACCGGGGTTGACCGACATGAGCAGTAAAAAATCGAGCTGGTCCAGCAAATAACGGGTGGTGTCCAGGCTGGTGGCGGGGTTGAGCGCCAAGCCGGGTTTGCAGCCCAGCGAGCGAATCAGCTGCACCGAGCGATCAACGTGACGCGAAGCCTCCGGGTGGAAACTGATGAAGTTGGCGCCGGCGTCCGCGAACTGGCGAATCAGCTCATCGACCGGCTCCACCATCAAATGAACATCGATGGGTGCGCTTATGCCGTAGCGGCGCAGGGCTTTGCAGACCATGGGACCGACAGTCAAATTGGGCACATAGTGGTTGTCCATGACGTCAAAATGCACCATATCGGCGCCCGCGGCCATCACCGCGTCCACCTCTTCGCCCAGTCGCGCGAAATCGGCCGATAGAATGGACGGTGCTATTGTGAATTTACGCATCTGTTATTTCCTGCCTCAATCGTGAAATTATCTGCCTGACACCAATGTCTCCAGTTCCCGCAGCCGTTGCGGCGTTCCTATATCCATCCACTGCCCCCGGAAGACTTCACCGGTCAGCCCTCCGCGCTCAATACTGAACGTCAGGGACTCCAGCAGCGGAAAGATCTCTCTGCGCCGGCCATAATCGCGGACGATCCGTGGATGCAAAAGGCTGAGGCCGCTGAAGGTGTAACTGGCGGAATCCCCTGATTGCGCCAGACCTAATCGGCTATCCTCTCCCAAAGTGAAATCGCCGGCTTTGTTGTGATCGGGGTTTTCCACCAGCACCAGATGGCCGTCTTCAACCTGCCCCACCTGTTCCAGCAATCGGCGCAGTGGGTAATCCAGCCAGATGTCCGCATTGATCAACAGAAAGGGGGCATCCTCCAGCAGCGGCATGGCGCGATTGATGGCGCCGCCGGTTTCCAGAGGCTCGGGCTCGACGGAATAGCGGATTCGCAGGTCGTAGCGCGACCCATCTCCCAGCGCCTGGCGAATCTGCTCGCCGAGCCAGGCCACATTGATGATGCAGTCGGTGATGCCCGCCTCGGCCAGCCGTGCGAGTTGATATTCGATCAGGGGTTTTCCGTTGACCGGCAACAGGGGTTTGGGCGTGTGCAGGGTCAGGGGCCGCATGCGCCGCCCTTCGCCCGCCGCCAGAATCATGGCCTGAGTCATGATTCGCAGACCGCCGGTTTCGTCTTTGCGCGAACTTCCGCATACCAGTCCTGTTGGCGCGCCAGTGGCAGGAGCCGCGCGTCAAACCAGTCGGCAAATGCCTGAATATCGCCGTACTGACGGCACAGATTGCGCACATAATGAATGACCAGGGGCAGGTCCGCGAGATAGCCGTGCTTTCCATCCCGCAGTGACAGGCGGGAAAAAATGCCGAGCACCTTGATATGCCGTTGCAGGCCCATGAAATCGAACCAACGCAGAAATTGTGCGTCGGAGACGTCCGCCAGCAGGCCCACGTCGGCCACCATGCCCGCGTATGCCAAGGCCCAGCGCTCTACCTGCTCCCGGGGCCAATGGATGTAGCAGTCCCGCAGCAGTGACACCAGGTCGTAGGTCAGCGGGCCTGTCATGGCATCCTGGAAATCAATGACGCCCGGGGCGCTGCCGGCGGCGTAAACCAGATTGCGGGAATGAAAATCCCTGTGCACTATCACCTGCGGCTGACTGGCCGCGCTGTCTTCCAGAATCTGGAAAACAGGGTCAATGATCTGACGATCTTCCTGTGTCAGGGCGTGCCCCAAAAGGCCCTCGGCAAACCACTGACTGAAGGTGTTCATTTCATCGCGCAGTTTCTGTCGGGAATAGACAGGAAACAAATTGGTGTTGGGCGGCAGTTGTTGCAGGCGCAGCAACAGCATCAGGGCCTCTCCGTAAAGCAGGTCGACGCTATCGGCACTCAGGTGGTCGAGCAGCAGGTGCGAGACCTGCGTGACCGCGAAGACG
>CAZEWY010000239.1:0-4142 GCA_964515945.1 uncultured Cellvibrionaceae bacterium | reverse complement strand
CTTCTGCCTTGCTGGACGAAAAAATGGCCTCCAGCAGCGATAACCGAATTAGTGTGAACAGGCCCTAATTAACTGCCGCTGGGTTGCACCAGCGGCAGCGAACACCAATAACATCAGTCGCTGGCCGGTCAGGCTTTCGGCCTTGTTCCATCCAGCGCGTCCCATCTCACCAGTTTCAGCAAAATACCGTCAGCAACGAGCAGTAACAGAACCAAGCAGTCAAACATTGGAGGTTGCATGCGCCCGCTCGAGCGGATTCTTCCCGGCTCCAAATCAGTTGCACAACTGATGGCGGTCAGGGACTGGTCGCAGACCCGTCTCGGCCCGAGGGAAAACTGGCCCCAGAGTTTGCAAACGGCAATCGCCCTTTGCCTCGACTCCGAGGGCATGCTCAGTATTTTCTGGAGTAAGGACTTACTATTCCTCTACAACGACTCCTGGGCTCCATTGATTGCCGACCGGCACCCGGTGGCACTGGGTAGTCCTGCCCAGGACGTATTTGGCGAAAACTGGCGGGAGTTGCAAACCTGCTGCTGCCAGGTATTGGAAACCGGCAAGCCAGCTTCCATCAAGCACCAGCGTCTGGAGGGTAGCGCTGGCCTCTACCTCGATCACAGCTTCAGTCCGCTGAGGAATGCGGAGGGCCAGGTCGAAGGTGTCTTCGCCATGAGCAGCAAGAGCGCCGCCCAGTTGCACCGGTTCGACGATGCCGGTTACAAGGCGCTGTTGGCCGCGGCGGCCGCCGGCATCTGCGCGACCAACGCCGACGGCGTTTTCACCCACGTCAATGAACGCTACTGCGAGCTGGTCGGCCGGCGCCGCGAAGAACTGATCGGGCGCATGAGTTTTCTGGATCTGACGCATCCGGAGGACGCCGAGCGCAACCGCGCGGTGCTCGGGTCCGCGACCGATGGCAACCGTTCATTCAGTATCGAGAAGCGTTACATTCGGCCAGACGGCAGTGTTCTTTGGGCCAATGTCTATGCGAGCTGGTTAGGTGCTCAGAGCGATAATTCCGGGCGCTGGATTGCCGTGGCCGTCGACATCAGTGAACGCAAGCTGGCCGAAGAAGTCATGCGCGAAAGCGAGGAGCGCAAGTCGTTTCTGCTGCAACTTGGCGACCGCTTGCGCACCTTGTACGACCCTGTCGCCGTCATGGACACCGCCGCCGAAATGCTCGGCCGGCATCTGCGGGTGAACCGGGTGACTTATGGGGAAATCCTCGCGGACGGCAAGGTCATGAGCGGCCGGGACTATGTCGATGGCGTGGCCAGTTTGCCCCGGCGATTTCATTTGGCGGAGAGCGCACCGGCCGTGCTGGAGCACTTTCTCCAGGATCGCACGTCGGTCGATGTCGACATCCTCAAGGATGCTTCCCTCACCCCGGAACAGCAACGGGATTGGCAAAGCGTGGCTGTCCGCGCCCATGTCAGTGTTCCGCTGCGCAAGAACGGGCAGCTGGTGGCCGGTCTCGGCGTTCACCAGGCGGTGCCGCGCCAATGGACCGAATCCGAAATCCTGCTGATTGAGGAGACGGCGGAGCGAACCTGGGCGGCCGTCGAACAGGCGCGTGCCGAGGCCGCCCTGCGCTTTAGCGAGGCCCGCCTGTCCGCCATATTTGCCCAGGCTGCCGTGGGTCTTTCTGAGCTTGGCCTCGACGGTCGCTTCAAACACGTCAATGACCAGTTGTGCAAATTGCTTGGGCGATCCAGAGAGCAGTTACTGGAACTGAAGTCGACGGATGTGACTCATCCCGAGGATGTTGCCGCCAGTCAGCGGGGCTTGGAGCGCCTGGTGGCCGATGGGCGGCCGGCCTTGCTGGACGAGCGTTATCTGCATCCCGACGGGTCCATCATTCATGGCAGCAGCGCTTTGTCCCGGCTTGATGATGACGAGGGCCGACCCCGGGCGATACTCGCGGTGACGGTCGACCTGACCGAGCGCAAACAGGCCGAAGCAGCGCTGCGGGACTCGGAGGAGCGCTACAGAACCCTGTTCAGCTCCATTGATGAAGGTTTCTGCGTCGTGGAAATGCATTTTGACGATTCCGGTAAGGCTTTCGACTATACCTTTGTTGAGGTGAATCCCGCCTTTGCCAGACAGACGGGTATTGCCGAGGCTTCCGGCAGACGCATGCGTGAAATAGCTCCGGAACATGAGGAACACTGGTTTGAGACCTATGGGCGCATTGCGCTCACGGGCGAGCCCCAGCGGTTTATCAATCAGGCGCGCGGTTTGGGAGGGCGTTGGTTTGACGTTTATGCTTTCCGCTTTGGCAAGCCGGAAAGCCGGCGGGTAGCGGCACTCTTCAGCGATATCACTCACCGCATGCAGGCGGAGGAGGAACTCAGACAGGCCGATCGCCGTAAGAATGAATTTCTGGCGATGCTGGCCCATGAGCTGCGCAATCCGCTGGCGCCCATCCGCACCGGCCTGGAAGTCCTGCGCCTGTCCCAGGGGCAGCGACAGACCACCGAGCGCATGATTGAGCTGATGGAACGGCAAATGCAGCAAATGGTGCGCTTGGTGGATGATCTGCTGGATATCTCGCGCATCACGCAGGGCAAGGTACAGATCCGGCCGGAATTCTGCGAATTGCAGGTCATCATGGATAGTGCCATTGAGGGCAGTCGTCCGCTCATAGGCGCCAGCGGCATCAAGTTGAACATAAACGCACCCACCGACAGGGTGGAACTCCAGGCGGACCCCGCGCGACTGGCGCAGGTTTTTTCCAATTTGCTGAATAATGCCGCCAAATATACTGACCCAGGTGGGCAAGTCTGGTTTACCGCCGAGCGGCGCGATGGCGACCTGGTGGTCAAAGTTCGGGATACCGGAACCGGTATTCCGGCGACCATGCTGGAACCTATTTTCGAGCCCTTCACCCAGGTGGGCAATTCCCTGGGGCGCAGCCACGGAGGCCTGGGTGTTGGCCTGTCGCTGGTGCAAACTCTGGTGGAACTGCACGGTGGTACCGTCAGGGCCTACAGTGAGGGACCCGACAAAGGTAGTGAATTCATCGTGCATTTGCCCGGCATCGTCCGGGACGGCGAGCAAAGAGAATCACCGGTCGAGGCGGACAGCCCATTGCGGCAACATCGCATTCTGGTGGTTGACGACAACACCGACGCCGCCAATGCCCTGGCCATGATGTTGGGCATCATGGGCAATGAGGTTCGCGTTGCCCACAATGGCCGCGACGGCATAGCCCTGGCGGATGAATTCCGGCCCCATCTGCTACTGCTGGATCTGGGAATGCCGGAACTGGACGGCTATGAGACGGCGCGGCTGATACGGGCAAGGCGCTGGGGAAAATCCATGATGATTGCCGCACTGACCGGCTGGGGTCAGGAAGAGGATCGACGGCGGAGTCTGGAGGCAGGCTTCGATCACCATCTCGTCAAACCGGTCGAGCGCAGGTCGCTCCACAAACTGCTCCGGGAACTTGCGATCAAGGAGCGATGATGGCTCGCCCGACGCTGGCCGCCATGGTTTTTACATGGCAAACTGGCTTTCTTTGCTCCCAATATCAATGAGGTAAAAAAGTGGCAACCAAACCTAAAATCGTGGTTTCAGCGACGGACATGGAACGACTGGAGAAGCTTCTGGAATCCTTGCCGGCCAATGCCTTTCCGGGCATGGCGGATCTGGAAACTGAGCTGGACCGGGCCGAGATAGTGGCATCGGGGGATGTTCCTCCCTCAGTCGTTACCATGAATTCGACGGTAAAGTTCAGCGTTGAATCCTCTGCCGAAGAGTTTTGCCTGACCCTGGTCTATCCCAAGGACATTGACGGCAGCGGCGAGAAAATTTCCATTCTGGCTCCAGTAGGCAGCGCCTTGCTGGGATTGTCCGAGGGTGATGAAATCGAATGGCCGCGACCCGGCGGCGGTTCAGTGCAGGTGCGGATTAAAGAGGTGGTTTATCAACCGGAACGCGCGGGTGAATATCATCGGTAAATCCTGATCACTATCTGAAAATAGTCAAGAAAGGAAAAAGCCCCGGATCCCCGGGGCTTTTTTTGTGGATCATCAAAAGATCTCGAAGGCCTTACTGCGGCACCAACTTCCACCAATTGATATTCCAGCCACCGGTCGATACATACAGGCTGAGATCCTGCTCGCCGGCATTGAGGTAGATGG
>CAZEWY010000238.1:0-4346 GCA_964515945.1 uncultured Cellvibrionaceae bacterium | reverse complement strand
GCCATGCGCGGAGACGTGCCCGGCCTTGTTAAGGCCAGCTGGTAAGGTCGGGAATAGTAGGAGCAGAATATTATGAGTATGCAAGATCCGTTGGCAGATATGCTGACTCGCATTCGCAATGCGCAGATGGTTGGAAAAGTTGACGTTACCATGCCTTCTTCAAAGTTGAAGGTGAGCGTCGCTAAAGTACTGAAAGATGAAGGCTTCATCGCCGATTACAGCACCAGCGAGGGCCCAAAGGCCGAGTTGAGCGTTGAATTGAAATACTTTGAAGGCAAGCCTGTTATCGCGGAATTGGATCGCATTAGCCGTCCCGGCCTGCGCAACTACGCCAGCAAGAACAGCTTGCCATCGGTCCGCGGCGGATTGGGTATCGCGATTGTATCCACCAGCCAGGGCGTAATGACTGACCGTGCGGCTCGCGCGGCGGGTGTAGGCGGCGAAGTTCTCTGTACCGTTTTTTAATTAGGCGGTTTGACGGTTTTTATTGCTTGTATTTTCAATGAAGGTTTTAGCGGGTATTCGTTATGTCACGAGTTGCAAACAGTCCGGTACAGCTACCCTCGGGTGTTAATGTCACCCTGAAGGGGCAGGACCTCACCGTAAAGGGGAGCAACGGCACCATGGCGCTGGGCGTGCACGACAGCGTTCAAGTGAAGCAGGAAGACAATGTATTGACCTTTGCCGCCAAAGATGGCGCCAAAGATGGTGTTGCACAGGCCGGTACCGTGCGCTCAATCGTGAGCAATATGGTGATCGGTGTATCCCAGGGCTTTGAAAAGCGCCTGCAGTTGATCGGTGTTGGTTATCGTGCCAAGGCCTCAGGCAAAAGCCTGAACCTGACACTGGGTTTTTCCCATCCGGTAGATTACAACTTGCCTGATGGTGTCGCTGTTGAGACGCCCACGCAAACCGAAATCGTACTGAAGAGTGCTGACAAGCATTTGCTGGGTCAGGTTGCGGCAGAGATTCGCGCATTCCGTCCGCCGGAGCCTTATAAGGGCAAAGGTGTTCGTTACACGGATGAGCACGTTCGTCGCAAAGAAGCTAAGAAGAAGTAGGGCATAGGTTATGAGCGTTAAAAAAGAATCTCGTTTACGTCGCGCGCGCCGCGCCCGCAGCAAAATTCGCGAACTGGGTGTTACTCGGTTGTGTGTTAACCGCACCCCGCGTCATATCTATGCGCAGATTATTGGTGCGGAAGGCGATAAAGTTCTCGCCAGTGCATCCACGCTGGATAAGGATCTGCGTGCCAAGGCTACAGGTAACGCTGAAGCCGCCAAGGCCGTTGGTCAATTGATTGCGGAGCGAGCGAAAGCAGCGGGCATTACCGGTGTTGCCTTTGATCGCAGCGGGTACAAGTACCACGGCCGCGTTAAAGCTCTGGCAGACGCCGCCCGTGAAGGTGGTTTGGAATTCTAAAGGTTGAATTATGGCATACAGTGATAAAGAGAAAGGCAGCGCCAGCGCCGAAGGCTTGCAGGAAAAGCTGGTTCAGGTTAACCGTGTAGCCAAAACCGTAAAGGGCGGCCGCATATTTGCCTTTACTGCATTGACTGTAGTGGGTGATGGCAACGGTAAGGTCGGCTTCGGTCGCGGCAAGGCCCGCGAGGTGCCTATCGCGATTCAGAAGGCGATGGAAGCGGCGCGACGCAACATGATCCAGGTGGAATTGAATGGCGACACCATTCAGTATCCCACCAAGGGGCGCCACGGTGCATCCAAGGTGTACATGCAGCCCGCCTCCCAGGGTACCGGTGTTATTGCCGGGGGTGCCATGCGCTCTGTCCTGGAAATTGCCGGCGTGCAGAACGTGCTGTCAAAGTGCTACGGTTCAACCAATCCGGTCAACGTAGTTCGCGCAACATTTCAGGCGCTGCGTCAAATGGCGTCTCCAGAGTCGGTTGCAGCCAAGCGCGGCAAGTCAGTCGAAGAAATTTTGAATTAAACAGCCACATGATGAATGTGGTTGTCATTGAGAAGCGATATTGAAAACGGAAAGTTGAGCCATGGCTAAGAAAACCGTAAAAATCACTCAGACAAAAAGCGCCTCGGGTCGTTTGGCGGCTCACAAGGGTTGTGTCGCGGGTCTGGGTTTGCGTCGCATCGGTCATACCGTAGAGCGGGAAGACACTCCGGCCGTGCGCGGGATGATCAACAAAATCAACTATATGGTTAAGGTGGAAGGAGCATAAGATGCAACTGAATACGCTGAGTCCTGCACCTGGTCATACTCACAGCAAAAAGCGCGTGGGTCGTGGTATTGGTAGCGGTTTGGGCAAGACTGGTGGCCGTGGTCACAAAGGTCTGAAATCCCGTTCAGGCGGCACCGTTAAGCCGGGTTTTGAAGGCGGTCAGATGCCATTGCAGAAGCGTCTGCCAAAGTATGGTTTTACCAGCCGTATCAGCCGCGTATCCGCCGAAATTCGTCTGGGCGAGCTCAACAAGGTTGACGCTGACGTTATTGATATAGCCGCATTGCAAGCCGCGGACATCATCAGCGCCAACATCAAGCGCGCGAAGGTATTCCTGTCCGGCGAACTCACAAAAGCGGTTACAGTGAAAGGTCTGGCTGTAACGAAAGGCGCCAAAGCTGCGATTGAAGCAGCGGGCGGTAAAATCGAAGAGTAAGCGAGGTTTCAATGGCGACGCCGGGTAACCTGCCCATGGGCAGTCAGAAAGGGTTGGGCGAGCTTTGGGCTCGCCTTCGTTTTCTGATGTTGGCGATTTTTATCTATCGCCTTGGAACACACATTCCTGTACCGGGTATTGATCCCGATCAGGTGGCTCGTCTGTTCAGCCAGAACGAAGGCACTATCCTGGGCATGTTCAACATGTTTTCCGGTGGTGCCCTTGAGCGTATGAGTATTCTCGCGCTCGGCATCATGCCCTATATTTCGGCGTCCATTATCATTCAGATGATGACGGCGGTGACACCTTCCCTGGAACAGTTAAAAAAGGAAGGCGAGGCTGGACGACGCAAGATCAACCAATACACCCGTTATCTGACGGTTGCCCTGGCCGGCGTGCAGGGGCTGATCATGGTGGCTGGTATGGCCAGTCAGGGTTTTGCCTATGCAGGACTGCCCCTGTTCAGTTTCTACCTTATCGGTGTTGTGTCACTGGTAACGGGCGCCGTGTTTTTGATGTGGCTCGGGGAGCAGATCACCGAGCGTGGCGTGGGTAATGGCATATCCATGCTGATCTTTGCCGGTATTGTCGCTGGCCTGCCCAGCGCTGTCGGTCAGGCGTTCGAAAGTGCCCGTCAGGGCGACCTGCACATATTGCTGCTGTTGGGCATTGGTATCGGTGTTGTTGCCATTGTCTGGTTCGTGGTTCGTATGGAGCGTGGACAGCGTCGTATTACGATCAATTACGCCAAGCGTCAGCAGGGCCGTCAGGGAGGCTACGCCGCTCAGACCAGCCATCTGCCGCTCAAGATCAACATGGCGGGTGTAATCCCGGTCATCTTTGCCAGCAGTCTGCTGCTTTTCCCGGCATCCATCGCGCAGTGGGCGGGCCAGTCGACCGAAAGCAAGGCCGGCGAGATACTGCAGGAGCTGGCTTTGGCCATCGGACCGGGGCAGCCGCTGAACTTCGTGATCTTCGCGGCCATGATCATTGCCTTCTGTTTCGTGTATACGGCCATGATGTACAACCCGAAGGAGGTCGCGGACAACCTGAAGAAAGGTGGCGCCTATATCCCCGGTATTCGTCCCGGCGAGCAGACAGCCAGTTACATCGATACGGTATTGACCCGTTTGACAGTGGTGGGCGCCATCTATCTGGCCGGTGTGTCTCTACTGCCACAGTTCCTGGTGGTTGCGACCGGCATACCCGTTTATCTCGGCGGTACTTCGCTGCTGATCGTCGTGGTTGTGGTAATGGACTTCATGTCCCAGGTGCAGTCTCACCTGATGTCACACCAGTATGACTCGGTGATGAAGAAGGCAAACTTAAAAAATTACGGTAGCGGCATCAACCGCTAGCGGTTTCAATATTGAGGTAGAACCATGAAAGTGCGTGCGTCAGTAAAAAAGGTTTGCAGGAACTGCAAAGTGGTCCGTCGCAAAGGGGTAGTGCGCGTAATCTGTAGTGCAGAACCAAAACACAAACAGCGTCAGGGCTAACCCGGGCGTTTTTGGTAGGGGGCGTTGACTGTCGCCTGGCGAGAAATCGCCAGGCTATTGCATTTAAGTGGCATTAAAGCTATTCTTGCGCGCCTTTTTGGCGGCAAAGAGTGGCAAAAGGTACCTCGGGGCCACCCGAAAGTGCCGAATGTTGCTGTCAGCGCTGCAATTTTATTTATGTGGAGTAATGTGAATGGCTCGTATTGCTGGTGTAAA
>CAZEWY010000237.1:0-4350 GCA_964515945.1 uncultured Cellvibrionaceae bacterium | reverse complement strand
CGCAGGCCTACGTGGCAACGGGTCGAACTGTCACCTTCGGGGCCAGTGTCAAGTTTTAAATAGGAAAGACTTGTAAAACAGGGTGTAAAAAAACCGGCAATTGAGTGGATTCATAGGATCCATTCAACTGCCGGACTTCGCTGTAGAAAAATCAAAACTAATTACTCTAATAACAGGTGGTGGCCACATGAAAATTGCCAAAGAAGTGAAGTTCCATTTCCAGAAATTAATTGCCAATCGGCTAGTGAAAAGTGCAGCGGGTGCGGTTCTTGTTAGTGCCTGTCTGGCGGTCTCACCGGCGAATGCCGGCCAGGCCGTGGGAATCAACGTTAACGGCCTGGGAAGCCAGCTGGCGGACCTGAGCACCAACGGCATGGTACAGCGCTCCGGCACCGTCTGGGTCAGGATGTTTATTGACATGTCCAAGCTGCGCGGAAAGACCCAGGCAGAAATAGATGCCGACCCCAACCTCACCAATTTCAGAGCCCTGCACAGCGCAGGTTATAACACCATTCTCAACCTTAAATGGGCGACCAATGGCCGCGATTTCCCCGGCCCGGGTACTCAAGGCCGCCTGGACGATTTTGACGTGATGCGTAAGGTGCTCGGAGCCGCCGGGGCTGGCAGTATTGATATTGTCGTCGTCGGCAACGAACCTTTTCGCGAAACCGATCTGGCATTTCGTGATGCGGACATGACCGATTGGTATAAGCGAATGGCCAATGAGATCAATAATTTCCGCAACAATAACAACTACAGCTATCAAATTTATATGGGTGCTTTCAACAGCGTCCATCTGACCGGTGAAAGAACAGCGGTATTTATGGACCTGATGCAGTTCGCCTACGATAAAACCTGGATTGCCGGGGTGGATTTGCATATGCACCATAAACTCATTGAAGAGTGGCAGACAGCGCTCGACTTCACCCTGAGTCAGATTCGCGCCAATCAGAACATTTTGGTCACCGAATTCTCCTTGATGCATTGGTACAAGAGCAACAATACAAACCCGCTCGTCAGTACCTACGCCAACAAATATTATCCTGGCGGTACGACCAAAAAGGTTTGGCAGGAACTGCTCACCCTGCAAAACGTGAAAAGTACCGCGCGCTGGCTGGACTTCAACGCGATGCACAACTTTACCAACTCGCGCAGACATTACCTCCGCAACGTGCACCGTGACTATTTCAGTCTGCCTGGCAACAAAGTTAACGTAGCGACCTTCGCCCTGCGCCAGAACGCGTTTCCGAACTACTCTAGTGGTTCCGACGCCTGGATCTACAACGGCCTGTTCTGTTTCAGTACTTGCGCTCCGGAAGACGAAGGCTTCCAGTGGCTGGATGATTTTAGAAACCTGCCCAAGCAGTAATTGTTGTGCCTTTGTTCGAGGCAGGTGGTAACCCTGCCTCGAACTCGCCAGTACAAGCTCAATGCGCGCCGCTTTTCGAGCGGCTTTTAGTCAGATGGGCGAAACGATCCGGTTTTATGCTTGACTTGGTTGAACTGCTGCTGCATCCTAGGTATAACGTTTACACTACTATTGACGCTGCTATGTTTGTGCCTTTTTAGCAAGCCCATGCTTCACTTCCATGTATCCGACCCGAAGTCTATCCATTAGCCTCTGTGATTTAAAACTCCGGCCAAAGACATCGGAGAGGAACAGGTATTGTGGAACCTGATCCGCAATCGGGTGTTTTCACGTCATCAATCTCTGGAGGGGATCATCAGGTCCTGCGCCACGCCAACAACGAGGCCATTTTATGAAATATGTTCAAATTGCTCTGCTGGCCATTGCCAGCCTGGTTCCAGCCGGCCAAGCGCTGGCAGACAGCGAGGATACGATGAAAGTTACAGTCAGTGAATTCGGGAAGTTGCCCGACGGCCGTTCCACCCAACTTTATACTCTGGAAAATGAGTCGGGTGCATCCATCAGCATGACAAATCTCGGGGCCATTATTGTCAGCCTTCATGTGCCGGACAAAGATGGGAAACTGGAGGATGTGGTTTTGGGTTTTGATGAACCCGCTCCCTATCTCACCGACAGCCCCTACTTTGGCGCCGTGGTCGGCCGTTACGCCAACCGCATTGATAAGGGCCAGTTTGAACTGAATGGCCAGCAATACCAATTGGCCACCAACAATGGCGCCAACCACTTGCACGGCGGCGACGTCGGCTTTGACAACCTCCTGTGGAAAGGCCAGGTCGTGGAAACCGACCAGGGCAAGGCTGTGCGTTTCTCCATAATTTCACCCGACGGCGACGAAGGCTACCCGGGCGAAGTTTATGTGGCTGTTACCTACCGGTTCACCCAGGACAACGAGCTGGTGATCGATTATCTGGCGACGGCGGCGGACGATACGATTTTTAATATTTCCCAGCACAGTTACTTTAACCTCGCTGGCCAGGGCGATGGCTCAATTCTCGATCATACATTGAAGATCAACGCGGACTTTTACACGCCCGTGAGCAAGTCTCTGATACCGACCGGCGAAATCCTGGCCGTGAAAGGCACGCCGTTCGATTTCACCGAAGCCAAGCCCATCGGCCGGGACATCAACGCGGATCATCAGCAGATCGAGTACGGCGGCGGGTTTGACCACAACTGGGTACTGCGTCGCTCCGAATTCGAAGGGCAACTGCACACTGCGGCGGTATTGACCGATCCTGAATCCGGTCGTCGGATGGAAGTCATCACCGACCAGCCAGGCATCCAGTTTTACTCCGGTAACTTTCTGAACGGCAAGGTGACCGGCAAGGACGGAGTGAGCTACCAGTACCGTGGCGCTCTGGCGCTGGAGACGCAGCATTATCCTGACTCACCCAATCATCCGCATTTTCCCCGCACCACGCTCAAGGCGGGAGAGACCTTTGAATCGCAAACCATTTACCGCTTTTCCGTTGTCGACTAGCGCGGCTATTAATCCGGCATTTACCTGGCGGGATTAATCAACAAAAACCATCGCCGGCCCTGCGGGGCCGGCAACACATAAAAAGAGAGCAAAATCATGCAGCAATGGAGCAAATTCGGCCTGATCGCCGCGCTGGTAGTGGCGCTGGCTGCCTGTGTGACCCAGCCATCCGGCACGGCGCAGGTTGCGGAAACCGAAACGGATACGAACCAGCGTTGGAGCCGGGAAAAGGCCAACCAGTGGTACAGCGAACAGCCCTGGCTGGTCGGCGCCAACTTCCTGCCGAGTACGGCCATCAACCAATTGGAAATGTGGCAGGAAGCCACTTTTGATCCCGAGACCATTGATCGCGAATTGGGGTGGGCAGCGGATTTGGGTATGAATACCGTACGTGTCTACCTGCACGATCTCGCCTGGGAAGCCGACCCCGAAGGCTTCCTCGGCCGCATGGATCAGTTTCTCGACATAGCGGCGAGCCACGGCATAAAGCCGAACTTTGTGTTCTTTGATGATTGCTGGAATCCCACGGCCGAAATTGGCCCGCAGCCCGAACCCAAACCCGGCGTCCACAATTCCGGGTGGGTGCAGAGCCCCGTCGCCGCGGAAAAAGACAAGCCGGAAAACTGGGACCGGCTCGAAGCCTATGTCACCGCAGTCGTTACACGTTTTGCCGACGATGAGCGTGTACTCTACTGGGACGTTTACAACGAGCCCGGCAACAAGGGTCGCAAAATAAAGTCCCTGCCACTGCTGAAAAAGGCCTTTGCCTGGGTACGCGCGGCCAGCCCTTCACAGCCGGTAACCGCGGGCATCTGGAACTGGTCCGCTGGCTTTGAAAAGCTCAACGCATACCAGAAGGCGCACTCGGACATTATCACCTTTCACCAATATAACGACCTGGACCACTTGGAGCGATACACCCACGAGATGCAGGCGCTGGGTCGCCCGGTTATTTGCACTGAATGGATGGCGCGTACCAATGGCTCACGCGTGGAAACTCACCTGCCATTTTTGAAAAGTGAAAACGTCGGTGCCATCAACTGGGGGCTGGTAAGTGGCAAGAGCAATACCATTTTCCCCTGGGGCTCGAAAGAGGGCAGCCCCGAACCGAAACTCTGGTTCCACGACCTGCTGCGTAAAGACGGGACGCCTTATAAGCCGAGCGAAATTGAGGTCTTTAAAAAGCTGACGGCGGACAACGAAAGTTACTGATTGTCCGGCAATCAATAGATCGATTGCGTAAAAAAAGCGAGCCAAACTGCCAGTGCTGAAAGCTCAGCGCCACTAAATATTCATTGCTCGTAAAGCCCCCCGAAACCCCGGTGGGGCTTTTACATAGGCAGTCCGGCGGCCGCTCTATGATTAATCCCTTCCTGGTATCTTTCCCTCCATTTTCCCGATTCATCAAATATTCAGCCCGTTTCGTTAAAACGAGCTTCCC
>CAZEWY010000236.1:3148-4385 GCA_964515945.1 uncultured Cellvibrionaceae bacterium | reverse complement strand
ATGATTGTTAAATGGCAATTTCGGCCTTTATAATCGCCGCAAACTGTTTCACCGCTAGTGTAGGTCATCATTCAGTTTGAAACTTATAGCGAGTACATTTTTTCGCCAATCGAGGCGCTTTTATGCAGTCATAGTGGACCTATGTTAAGTAAAAGCAACGCGGAGTGGCGGAAAAAGATGCCGTTATAAGTTATGAAATGAGTGACGACCTACACTAACCCCAGCCATTCACCAAGCAGAGCCGACATGTCCAAGTCTGCAAGACTCGATCAATTATTGCTCGCCATAGATCGGGCCAATAGCCACGACCCCAATTGCGAGCAGGTTAACGGACAGGCCCTACCCCGGGAGCTGGTATACGGCCAGCGCATGTCGCATGCTCTCACGACCTTTTGTCCTCACGCCTCGGAACATCTGCAAATTGCCGCGCGGGCCCAGCATATTGAACGCTGGACGATACCCAGAAACCTTTATCCTCTCGGCCGCACCGGCTATAAAAAATGGCGCTCGCAGTTGAATCTGTTTCACGCACAGCGCGCCGGCGAACTCATGGAGGAACACGGCTATTCGACAGAGGACATTGACCGAGTCAAGTTCCTCCTGCAGAAGCGTCAGCTTCACCGCGACACCGAGAGTCAAACTCTTGAGGACGTGGTTTGCCTGGTATTTATCGAATACTACCTGGCGGATTTCGCCGAAAAACACCCGAGAGACAAGCTGATCGATATTATCCGGAAAACCTGGAAGAAAATGTCCGCGGAGGGCCAGGGGGCCGTTTTACAACTTGCGCTGCCACAGGAACTCACTGTCATTCTGCGGGAAGCCGTGCTGTGACCATGGGAACCATCGCGGCCTTTATCAAGCATATTCACGTCTGGCTGGTCGTGCTGTCGGTCGGCAGCTTTCTATTGCGTTTCATCTGGTCGCAAAAAGACTCGCATTATCTGCAACAGAAAGTGGTGAAGATCGCCCCCCATATCGTGGACACCTTTCTGCTTCTCACGGGAATCAGTCTTGCCCTGCTCTATCGCCTTTCTCCGTTCGAAGTCCACTGGCTGGGCCTGAAGCTTGTCCTGATAGTGGTCTACATCGTTCTGGGGGCTATCGCCCTCAAGGCGCCCGCCCCCAAATTCGTCAGACAAATAGCCGGGTTTTCAGCTCTGGCCGTTGTCGTCGGAATCATGTTCCTCGCCATCTACAAGCCCATTCTATAAAAGCGTCTGGCGCGTCTTTAAAC
>CAZEWY010000236.1:0-3138 GCA_964515945.1 uncultured Cellvibrionaceae bacterium | reverse complement strand
GCTTTTATATCTAAAAAAACGCGACCTACTGCACTATTTTCATGTTTTTATTGACAATAACCCCCTGGCGTGCAATTAATTAATAAGGAAGAGTTTGTCTTAATAAAAACCAGATAAATGGAAGGCCCATATGAAAGCTATAGCTGCAATAATTGCCATAGCGTGCGCCACATTGTCACCAATGATTTACGCATGCGACGAAGAGTGCCGCAAGGAAGCAGCAGAAAAAGAACATAAAGTGGATTTCCCCGATTATCTGACGACGAAATACTGCGATGATATCCGCATGGATTTCATGACTTCAGCAGTGCGCAGCCTGGAAAATTACCAGACCAATCACCTCGATATTCGCTACAAGGGCGGAATGCGCAACATCATCAGTTATATCGAACAGCGCAAGGACTGGCTGGCCGAATGCGACCAGTATCTGAGCTACATCGGCGAGGGCCGCATATTTGAAGATGAGGCCACCACGGAGAAAATATTCGCCTCCATGGATCGCGTGGAAAAGGAACTGACTGATTTGTCCAATGGTGTCGTCTACACCACTTCAATTAATCAGGACCCCACCGATGTGATCAATGCCCGATTCGACGATTTTTTTCAGGTCGTGGAAGATCACAAAACGCTGATGTACCTGCAAGGCAAATACGTCTTTCGATAGGGATTAACCCGGCAATTATATTGCCGGGTTTGGTTCAATCTGCCCAACTTAGCGCTTGAGGCTCAATACAGGCCGCTCCGGCTTGTTCTTGAATTTAGGCTTGACTGTCGTCGCAACAGCGGGCGGAGGTCGTCTGACCGGGTTCGCCTTTGCGGCTCGGGTCAAGGCCTGCATACCGCATCTCAACAAACGCGCCTGCTCCGCCGCTGTCAAGCCCTGGGGGAAATTACTCGGGGAAATGCCGCTGGGATCGGCCAGATCACCCTCAACCACAATTTTGAAACCGCTCGGGTGCCTTACCGTGGCTTCCTCGATATCCACATGCCAGGAATCGTAATCCATAGTTATCGCCTTACAGATCTATGAAGAGCTGATATAGTCCATGCTGTTGTTAATGGAGACCGGGTACAAACCCGGCAGCCTGTTTTGCGGCGTCTATGATGCCGTAAGTTTGGTGACACTTCTGTGACCGCTATAAGAAATTCCCAAGTATTCATGCTCCAACACTATTCCCACTCGATAGTCGCAGGAGGCTTGCTGGAAATATCATAGGTGACCCGGGAAACGCCGGCAATTTCATTAATGATGCGGTTGGATACAGTTTCCAGTAAGTCGTATGGCAGGTGCGCCCAGCGAGCGGTCATGAAGTCCACCGTCTCTACGGCGCGTAGCGCGATAACCCATTCATAGCGACGCGCATCGCCCACGACGCCAACAGACTTAACGGGCAAAAACACCGCAAAGGCCTGGCTGGTCTTGTGATACCAATCCGCCGCGCGCAGTTCTTCGATAAAAATGGCGTCGGCTTCGCGCAGAATGTCCGCATATTCCTTGTGAACCTCGCCCAGAATTCGAACGCCCAGACCGGGGCCGGGAAAGGGATGGCGATAAACCATGTCATAGGGCAGCCCCAGTTCCAGGCCGATTTTCCGCACTTCATCCTTGAACAACTCGCGCAAAGGCTCCACCAGTTGCATCTGCATGGTTTCCGGCAAGCCACCTACATTGTGGTGAGACTTGATCACGTGAGCCTTGCCGGTTTTTGAGGCGGCGGACTCAATAACATCGGGATAGATGGTGCCCTGTGCCAGCCACTTCACGTCCTTGAGACGGGTCGCTTCCCGGTCGAACACATCGATAAAAGTATTGCCGATGACTTTGCGTTTGGCCTCGGGGTCCGAGACACCTTTCAGGCGGTCCAGAAACAGATCTTCCGCATCGGCGCGAATCACTTTGACCCCCATGTTCATGGCGAACATGTCCATCACTTGATCGCCCTCTTCCTTGCGCAACAACCCGTTGTCGACAAACACACAGGTCAGTTGATCGCCAATGGCCTTGTGCAGAAGAGCGGCGACCACAGAGGAATCCACGCCTCCCGAAAGACCCAACAGAACCTTGTCCGAGCCCACCTGTTCGCGCACGCGCTCAATGGCATCGTCAACGATCTGCGCCGGCGTCCACAGTTTTTCACAACCGCAGAGTTCGTAGACAAAATGTTCGAAAATACGCTGCCCCTGAAGTGTATGCGTAACTTCCGGGTGAAACTGCACGCCGTACAGTTGCTTTGCCTCGCAATGGATTCCGGCGATGGGGCAGGATTCCGTGGACGCCATCAGCTCGAAATCCGGCGGCAGGGTGACGACCTTGTCGCCATGACTCATCCAGACATCGAGAAAGTTGCTGCCATCGTGATTGATGTGATCGCTGATATCGTGAAGCAGCGGACTGGAGCCGTGGATTTTTATGCGCGCATAGCCGAATTCGTGAACCTCGGAACTGGCGACTTTGCCTCCCAATTGTTCGGCCATGGTCTGCATGCCATAGCAAATACCCAATACCGGCACACCCAGCTCAAAGACCAACTGGGGCGCCCGTGGTGTTTCCCCGAAAGTCACGGACTCGGGGCCGCCCGACAGTATGATACCCATGGGGGCGAAATCGCGAATGTCGTCATCGCTGATATCGAAGGCACGAATTTCGGAGTAGACGCCGATTTCGCGAATGCGCCGGGCAATCAGCTGAGTGTATTGAGAGCCAAAATCGAGAATAAGAATGCGCTGGGCGTGAATGTCTTGGGTCATATCGTCGTCGTATGTTGAGCCATCATGCGGCGTTATGGTAAGTCCATTAAACCAAAAAAGCCCGCAAAAGAATTTTTGCGGGCTGAAGAAATTTCTCGTGATGCGTTAGCGGCCATTAACGGGATAATTGGGCGCTTCCTTGGTGATACTGACGTCGTGGACGTGACTCTCACCCATCCCCGCCGATGTTACCCGCACGAATTCGGGTTTGACGCGCATGGTGTGGATATCGATGGAGCCGGTATAACCCATGGAAGCACGCAGGCCACCCATCAGTTGATGCACAATGGCATGCAGCGGGCCCTTGTAGGGAACACGGCCTTCAATGCCTTCCGGCACCAGCTTTTCCGCCCCCATGCTCGGATCCTGAAAGTAGCGATCGGAAGAGCC
>CAZEWY010000235.1:0-4408 GCA_964515945.1 uncultured Cellvibrionaceae bacterium | reverse complement strand
CTCGAAGGTCTGAATGTCACTGATGAAACGATAAGGCAACATGGACGTCACGAAAACATGGTTCTGAACTACATCGAATCCGGCCCGCGTTATAACCTGGGCGTTCGGTATAATTTCTAATTGGAACTAAGTTGGAAAGAGCAATGTCGCTGGATGCTCCAGCGGCATTGCTATCTTTGTAATAGGAGTTAGTATTGAAAGCCTTAATTCACTCCATTGGCCTACCTCGGCTTTTTCATTACCTGATAATTTTTCTATTAGCAGTCTTTTCATTGGCCGCGCATGCTGTGACTTTCACTGTGCCTTCGACTAGCACAAACGGAAGTTATAGAGTGCAATGGAGCGATGGTCAGGCCGGTGTTGTGTTGATGCAGGCGATGGCGTCTGGACATGTCGGTCTCGGAAGCTTTCCTCCCAATGGTTTTAAAGACTTCACGAATCAACCCGCAGGTAGCTATACCTATTACTTGAGAGTCTATGACTACAGAGGCTCGTATACCACTACATCGTACAAAACGGTCAGTGTTGTCTACCCGCCTTCGCCTCCAGGTAGCATAACGGTTGCGCAGCAAGGTGCGGACATTGCCATTAATTGGACGGCCTCGCCAACGCCTAATGTGTTGTACAAGTTATACAGGAGTGGACAGTCCAGCCCTATATACAGTGGCAGTGCAAGAACCTTTCTCGATACTAATGTTAATTACAACACGAGTTATACCTATTCCGTTAAAGCGTGTGTTGGAACCAATTGTTCAGCCCCCAAGTTTTCATCCAGTATTACAGTAACACCTCTTAAGCCATCACCACCGAGTCAGATAGATGTCAAGCAGGCATTAAACCGCAATATTATCGGGTGGAGCGAAAGCTCATCAGCCACCCATTACTTGTTGAGACGCAATGGCGCGGCCTTAGTGAATAATGTTACCGAGATGGAATATACCGATGGTCCCATTTCCAGTGGGGTTTCCTATGTATACAGCGTTGCGGCGTGTAATGCCAATGGCTGTTCCTCCGCGGTTTTCGCCGGGAGTGTGACGGGTGGCGTTCCTAATGGCGCCGGCAGTGGTAGCGTGCGCTCCTACGAATATGATGCACTTTCCCGGTTAGTCAAAGTGAAAGTCGATAATCAAGAAAAAACGGTCTATCAGTATGACGACGCGGGCAACAGAACAACAGTGGAAGAAAAATAGCGATGAATATAATGACGGATATTAAGATCGTGACCAATGGGGCGCAAATGCGGGCAAAGAATCTTGAATATGCAGGAAGCCGCCCTACACAGAAAGCCGTAAAATATGGTGTTGGTTTCTCTTTTGTCATGGTTTATATGTTGTTATCCGTGATGGCAAAGTCGGCCGTTTTGATGCCTCCCCCGATGGAATTTAAAAACCGGCACGGTGCGGACTTGATGGGCGGGCATGTGAATATCACTCAGCAGGATATCAGCATCGGTGGACCGATGGGGTTAACCCATTCAGTAGGAACCCACACCAGTAACTTCGCTAACTTTAATGACGAAACCAAAGCGCGTTATGCCCCGGAAGGATATGCTGAGCCTTTTCGCGGTTTGGTTGAGGAAGAGATCTATTCGGAGTGCAGCGGATGTGTGAATAAGTATCGTATGAACGTTACGGATGGCACCACTTCAACGTCCTTTGATACCACAGCGGATCACCAAACCTTCACCCCCAGTGGGGACAGCCGCCATCAATTACTGTTTGTCAGCAATCCCACAAATGCAAGCCAATATCACCAGAGTATTATCGATTTCAATCGAGAGCTAGGGCCGTTCACGGGATTTATTTGGATTAAGCCGGATGGCGCAGTGGTCTATTACCCCGCCACAAGTAGAATCGTGTACCGCGCGATCATGTCGCACATTCAGCGGCCGAACGGTCAAGTAATTGCGATTACCACCGTCCCTGTTGGGATAGGCGGAGTCGCTGACGTCTCCACCAATACAGGGTTCCAACTAAAATACGTTTACCAGTACAGCACCAAAACAACATCACCCGTGGCGGGCTTACCCAGTGCGCAGGCGCAGTTCTGGTCGTTATACATGCCCAAGTACTTATTGGCGATTAATAACACGAAGGCGCGCTGCCCCTCCGAGCATAACGTCTATCGGCCTGGTTCAACACCCAACCACGATAACGAGGGCTGGACCAAAGATGCGGTGTTGGCCGATGCTTGCCCAGCTTGGACATCGGGGGATCAATGGCCAACAGTTGCCTATGCCTGGCCAGATTATATGCCGCTATCCATGTATCAGGGCACAGCATCGTTTAAAGTCACAGATGCCGAAGGCATTGTGACGGAGTATGTGCATACTCCTTGGACGACTAAAAATTCTAATGGCGATCGATACCCGCAAGCTTGGTACGACAAAACTCCTCGCTTGACGCAGATCAAAAAAGCGGGTCAGACGGTAATGAATTATTCATACCTCACGCTGGATGTTGGGTTTTATGCTTCGACAGGGGTTGCAATCTTCTATTACGATCCTGGTCGGCCCGCACGTTTGGATGCCTCGTGGATTGGTAATGACAGAATCACCTATGTAATGGGTGAAGCATATGGGCATGGGCAAACACCAACGGGAGTACTGAACCGGTCCGTAGATGGTTATCAAACCATAAACTTGGTGACGAATGACCCTCAAGGCTGCATTCAGCTAAATGATTGGGATAAAACTGCATTATTCGGTAGCTCCAAAGTGGGTCGGTTGAGTTGGGTGGATTACAAGCTCGGTGGCAAATATTTGAGCTTCGAATATGACACTCATGCCGTGGGTACCGCCAAAAGCCACAATGTCACCAAAATAATTGAAGATGGGCTTGAAACAACCGCGGGCGGATATGCGGTCTGCACCCCGTTAAACTATAAGATCTGCAATCAGCCTACCTGGATTACGGACCCGAAAAATAATACCACCCACTACGAGTACTACCCCGAGACCGGTCTCATCAAAAAGGTGACTCTGCCGGCGGATGAAAATGGTATTCGTCCCCAAACCCGGTACTACTACACAGCCAAATCAGCGGTCTATCTGCAAACACCGGAAGCCTCGACGCCACAACTGGCCTCTCTGCCGATATATCTGCTGACGCGCGAAAGCCGTTGCCAAAACACTGCCGCAACGACCAACGGCTGTACCGATCCCAACGATGAAATCATCACGGAATATGACTATGGCCCCAGCCAGGCGGGTATTGCGAACAATCTGCTGCTGCGCGGCGTTGCCGTGACAGCGACCAACAGTCAAGGTCTCCGCGAAACGCGCCGCACGTGTTACGCCTACGACAAGTATGGCAATCGTATCGGCGAAACCCTGCCCAGAGCCAATCTATCGAGCTGCCCCTAATAAAAGGATTTACTGATCTATGAATACGTTGACACGAATTCAGGGGCTGGCTTTACTCGGTATACTCTTTTTTAATGCCGCTTCGGCCTTGTCTGCTCAAACCGAACAGGCCTTCATGACGGCCATCCGCTACAACATGAACGGCCAAGTCACGGGCATTGTCAGCCCCCGCCCCTCCGCAGGTGCCGCCTTTCCGGCCGTGCGCAACACCTACGATGCGCGAGGACTGCTGCAAAAGGTGGAGGAAGGCATGTTAAGTAGCTTTCCCGCCGAAACGGTTAAGCCTTCGGCGTGGAGTGGGTTTACTATTGTTAAACGGACGAACTACACCTATGACGACCTGGGTCGAAAACTATCCGAGCAGACGGTGGCATTATCGGCAGCGGCAAGCAGCGGTGCGGCTGCCACCGCTCCGGCGCAGGCGCGGGTGATTGAGTATAGCTATGATGACTATGGCCGGGTTGATTGCGTGGCCAAGCGTCTTAACGGCACGATACTGGGCGATGCCTGTAGCCTCGGCAGTGACATTGGGTATGGGTTGGACAGAATCACCCACTACGAATACACGAGCGATAACTTCGGCCTGATTGAGAAGGAATATCGCGCCTACAACACCGCCCTTGAACAGGTGTATGTGACCAACACCTATGACGCTGCGGGTCGCTTAACCGACCAACTGGACGCCAATAACAACCGCACGCACCTGGAGTACAACGAACAGAATCGCCTGGAGGCCATGTACTTCCCCGACAAGACCTATAAGAACACCTACAGCCTCAGCGACAAGGAAGTCTATAGCTACGACGACAACGGAAATCGCACCAGCGTGCTTAAAAGAGACGGCGTAACAACGATCGGCTACCAATACGATGCCCTGAACCGTGAAGTTAAAAAGACCATCAGGCCGGGCAATAGTAGCCAGGATGTCTACACCCGCTATGACTTGCTCAATCTCAAAACCAGTGCCCGTTTTGGCTCTCATTCCGGCGCTGGGGTCAGTTATAGCTACAACGGATTTGGTGAGCTGACGCAGGAAGGAAGTAA
>CAZEWY010000234.1:0-4430 GCA_964515945.1 uncultured Cellvibrionaceae bacterium | reverse complement strand
GACCTGCGGCAAATTGTCGGGATTCAATGTCAGTCTGGTTGAAGTGCCTTCTGCAATAAAACCGGACTGCACAAGCGCTTTTTTTCGAGTCCCTGACAGTTTCAATTTGGCTAAACCCCGTTCCAGTGCCTGATAAATGCGTTCACCTTCCGGATGCGCTCTGCTGACAATCCAGTGCCGACTGCCATCGAGGTAGAGTTGCAGACCGGGAACAGGTACCAGTGGCGTCAGGGTTTCAGTATCACCGTTTTTCGTGAACTGGCTGTGGAGCAATATCTGGCCCCCATTTGGCTGAAACGGGAAAAGCATAAAATCCGCACGGCCATTGGCGAGCAGCTTTGCATAGCTATACCAGTTTGAATTATTGTAAATTTCGTGACGCAAATGCAGCGATGAGAGTGTCTCCCAGTCGACACGAAAATTTTCATTGCTGATGGCAACTAGTTGTCGAACGTCGTCAAGGTTTTTTGCGGCGAGGGCTTTTTCATTGTCCGGGTGGGTATATAGGCCGACGATATATTCACCACGTTCTATCACCGGCTTGGTAATATATAAAGACTCGTTTATCTGGCAGACATCAGTGTACCAGGCGGTATTGGCCCAAAGTGCATAGGAGCCGTTTGCAATCAGTCGGATGCGTCGCAGATAGCTCAGCGGTTCGACGATCAGTTCAACCGATTTTTCGTACCCGCCCAAGGCCAGTGCCTGCTGAAGGAGCAGCAATTCGACAACTTCTCGATTGGAATTCAGACCGCTGTAGTCGCTAACCTTGAGCGGGTCCCTGCCGTCCAGGAAGGCCTCATAGCCTTCATAAGCATTCTTTCCGACCAAAACCTCGACAGCCTGCCCGGTGCTGGCTACGAGGATGCATAGGCAAAAAAGAATGCTTCTCATACGGATCGACCATAACGCGCGGGCAAAGCCCCTGCGGCAGCGCTTTAACCTTGCAATAAACAGTGTTGGGTTAATAACGCAGTAGCAGGATGTACCGCCATTGGCATTAGCCAATGCACGCCCCTGAAAACCAGAAAATTCACGTATTTGCGCTCGTATTTCCGGGGGCGGCAATTAAACAGGTCAAGAAGATCTATTTAATTGCCAAGTTAACAGTATGGACGCCAAAGCCGGGGTTAACAACTTCTGTGCGACTTTCGGTATGATGATCCGGATCAATTGATTCAACGGTCTTCTAACTTGTCTGTTCTCTAGCGTGAGACCGGTTTCCTGCTACAGGCACACCTGCAAACATTCCGCTGACTGCGGTTACCAACCTGTCTTTTTGTCTGACCAATTCATAGCACAACATGGATGCCGTGAATGTTAACACCATTGCAGCCAGATACTTAACCCAGACATTCAGTGCGAGCTCCGCCAGAAAGACCTGCATCAGGATTGCTATAGGCAAATGCACTATATAGACAGTGTAGGAAGACCTGGATAAGTAATACAAAAATGTATTCTGTCGGGACATGAAAGACTGACCGGCATGAATAGAAAGTAAAACCAGGGATACCGCACAAAATGATTGTAGTACGGCCAGTAACAGTTTCAACTGCGGAGAATAAACAGTGGGAGTTTCCGCGGAAAAGGATGGAATAAAGGAATAAATGACCGCATAGCTCGCGATAACGAGAAGGAGAAGAGGCTTCCAATAAGTGGCTACCATGGTTAACGCCGATCGGTTGCTGAAGAAGTACCAGCCGTACATAAAAAAGACACCGTAGTAGCCAAACACCCAAAGTTCTGGCATCAGACCTTCCGGTGTTGGCATGGGTAGCGACTGAAAATAGTGACTTGGGATAATGGCGACGAATACCAGCAGAGGGCTATACCTGGAACGGAAACAGCGGCTGACCAGTGTGGACAGCAGGGCGCTGTTTGTATCCTGAAGAATCACCGCTGCCGCGTAAAACATGGCCAGATAATAGATGAACCAAAGATGATAGGTTCTGAAATGGTCGAATTCCGTGTTGGTTGCCGGTAAACCCGCGGCCACCAGATGCAGGGTCGGCTGGGCGCTATGGAGATAACCGAGAGCAAAAAAGACCAGGCTGTTGATCGCCAGAACCACCAGAGGCAGACACAAAATAAAGGGTATGATCACTTTCGACACACGGCTCTTGACGAAATGGCCGAGTCCTTTTTTGTCCACGACCAGTTTGGCGAAAAAGCCGGCGACAAAGAAAAACAACGCCATCCTGAACAAATGTATAAACCAGAAGCCGACCTCGAGGGTTCCTGAGCTGCTGTTGTCCTGAACGTACCACACGGCACCGATGTTTTCCCCGTAGGCCAGGCCCACATGCAAAAAAATGCCCGCCAGCATGGCCAGGCAGCGAATATTGTCCATGTAGTGCAGGCGTGTTGGAGCTTTCTGCTCCCCTTGCTGTTGCGTTCGGTTCCCGTGGCACCTATTTGATATATCCATATTGTTAACCTTTCAACGAAATCTCGTAAAAACACACAAAGCCCCTGCGCCTGGATCCGTGGGTTCCAGGCGGTCATCAAATTGAGCAAGGGATTGGCTGGATGACTGTCACCGGCGATCAACGTCCCAGCAAACAGTTGGACAAATATTGATCACCGTGAAGTTGGCGGCATTGTATAGATTTTGCTGAGTTAAGCAATGAGGTTATCGGCTCAGGGCTTTTTCGGGAGCTGTGTGGGCGCGTCAATTTTCAAAATGGCGCCTATGTGCAGGAATGGGTGAGGGCAGCGAGCCAATCCCTGGCTGACAATTAAAAAGAGGCCGATCATCAGCCCCTTTCACATCATGGATTCGACCTGCATTCGAGATCGATGCTGGTCTGGAACATGAAGTTGGATTCAACAACATGCCGTTCGGCAAAGAACAGGTCGAAACTGTAGCTGTGGCCGGGCACCATGTCCAGATCGGCGGCTATGCTGTCGAGCTCGATACTGCGCTGGATGGCTTCGTGCACACCGCCGATATCAATGACGCGTTTGCCATTGATAAACACCCAGAGATCATCGTCGCCGCGAAAGGTAAAAACCTCGCCGCCGGTGTAGTCAAATATGAGATGAGCTTCCAGCGTAAAGTGGTAGTTGTGAGAATTACCCTGGTTACCCCAGCCCTGGCCGTCGATCGGGAAGAAGGCGTTGCTGCTGTAGGTCCAGATGTTCGATCCCGCCTCGCGGGTGATCTCCAGCCTGCTCGGAATGGTGAAGTTTACGTCCTGGATATCCCTGTACCACTGGTAGAAGTTGTCCTCTCCGGTGGTGGTATCGGTGCCGCCGCTGTCGTTCGCGTACACTGGCAAACCATCCGCGCCCAGATCGACCTCGACTATCCCGTAATCTTCCCCGATGCGGTACTCAAAGTCGGGATGGACGGCGCGGAAATCCCTGATCACCACGGGGAGTAAACGCCGGGTTTCATCGGAAATGTCGCAGGTCAGTGGCTTGGCCTGAATGTTCACGCGACTGGGGGCGCTGTCGAATTCGCCATCATTCACGATCAATTCGGCGGTATAGGTGCCGTGCTTGTCCGCGGTGAATTCAGGGTGAGCGCTGGTGTTCCCATCGAGGACGGCCTGGCTACCCTCTGGCGTGCTGATAAAGGACCAGTGGTAGCTCAGGTCGCTCTGCTCGGGGTCGTAGCTGGCGGAGCCATCCAGGCGCACCCGCGTACCCGCGTCGACTTCCTGATCGTCTCCGGCATCGGCCACGGGTTGGTTGTGAGGCACGGTGACAATGGTCGATGCGGTGGTCGAATTGCCGGCCTGGTCGGCGCACTGCACAGCGATGGTGTACTCGCGATCAGAGCCGAGGCCGGAGCGCTCGGCGCGCAGATTGACCTGGAGATTGCCGGTGATTTCCCAGTCCGGCAATGTATCGCCGTCGCCAAGGTCGTTGACTGGCTCGTTGCTGTCGACGGAGACAATGGAACAGCTGATGACTTCGGGGCAGCTGTCGTGCGCCTCCGCGGACAGGGTCACAGCCACCATCTGGTGATTGGGTGGCCACAGCACTGACGGGCTGGCACTGAGATGATCAATGGTGGGCGCCGTGGCGGCACTGTCGCAGGCCGGTTGTATCGCGCGGATGGCAACCTGATCGGCAACACTGTCGAATTCGCCATCGTTGACAATAAGCTGGGCGAGATAAACACCTTCCGTATCCGCCGTAAACCAGGGGTAGGCGCTGTCGCCGCCCGTGAAACTGGCTTTGCTGTCCGAAGGCAAGTCAACGAAACTCCAGCGATAGGTCAACGCATCACCATCGGCGTCATAGCTGGCGGAGCCATCCAGATGCACCTGATCGCCCACAAACACTTCGCGGTCATATCCCGCATCGGCCACCGGACGCACATTCAGAGTGGTCAGTACCGCGGTATCGGGTTCGCTGTTCTGGTAGCCGTCATTCACAATCAGTTGAACAACATAGGTGCCCGGCATGGTGATATCGAT
>CAZEWY010000233.1:0-4488 GCA_964515945.1 uncultured Cellvibrionaceae bacterium | reverse complement strand
AACTAAATGCCATTATCAGAGCCTGTCAAATCGTTCGCAGCAAGGCGCGGTTCGCAGGCAATGGTGGCCTCCCTTGAATCGCAACGCCGCTGCAGGCGATTTGACAGACTCCATACGGGCGCGCCGCTAAACGGGCCATCTGCGGCGTTGCATTTGTTAGACCTTTCGTTGCGGCAGCGGAGCCACTATGCCTACACAAATGCGCCTAACATCTGGCCATTTAGCGTCGCGCTGATAATGGCATTTAGTTCCATACAGTACACTAGTAAGTATATGCACAAGATTCCAGACAACCTAGCCCGAGTCGCAGAATCTGTCGATTTCGCCGCGAAAGCCGCCGGTCGCCAAAGCAGCGAAATCACCCTTCTCGCGGTGAGCAAAACCCGCCCCGCCGAGGACATCCGCACCGCCTGGGAGGCAGGCCAGCGGCATTTTGGCGAAAATTACCTGCAGGAGGCCCTGGGCAAGATTGAAAAAACGAGGGATCTGCCGATTGTCTGGCACTTTATCGGCCCCATTCAATCGAACAAAACGGCAGCCATCGCAGCCAATTTCAGCTGGGTGCATTCCGTGGACCGCCTCAAGATCGCCCGGCGATTGAGTGATCAGCGGCCCGCACATCTGCCCCCGCTCAATATCTGCCTGCAGATCAATAGTGACGCGGAAGCCAGCAAATCGGGAATGTCGCCGGACGAGGCGCTGAATCAGGCTATGGAAATCGCCGCATTGCATGGAATTCAACTGCGTGGGTTGATGGCCATCCCCGATCCTGCCAAAGATCCGGCCAATGCCTTCGCGCGACTCAACAGGCTCGCGCGGCAGATCGAAAGTGCCACAAATGTTAAGCTGGACACCCTGTCCATGGGCATGTCCGGCGATCTGGCGGCAGCCATAGCCGAGGGCGCCACGATTGTTCGCGTGGGCACGGCGATTTTTGGAGAGAGGGAAGGCAAAGCTGCCAAGCCACCAGCTTCAAGCTGACGTACCAATACCAGACTCAGGAACAGGACGATTATCGTGAATCTACCCAATATCTGTTTTATCGGCGGGGGCAATATGGCCCGCAGTATTATTGGCGGGCTGATCGCGCGCGGAAACGCCGCGCGCAACATCACCGTGTGTGATCCGGAAGCGGCCACACTGAACCGGCTGCAAGTCGATTTCGGCGTTAACATCAGCCGGGATAACGGCGCCTCCGTGGCGACCGCGGATCTGGTCGTACTCGCCGTGAAACCCCAGGTGATGGGGGTTGTCTGTCGGGATCTGGCGCCCCACATCAGTCCTGGCGTTCTGGTTATTTCCATTGCCGCCGGCATCAACTGCACCCGTCTCACGGAATGGCTGGGAGCGCGGACGGCCATAGTGCGCTGCATGCCAAACACCCCGGCATTGGTCGGCGCTGGCGCCAGCGGCCTCTACGCCGCCCCTGGCGTGACAGCCGCCCAGCAAAAGGAGGCAGAAGCCGTACTGGCCGCCGTAGGTACTGTCTCCTGGGTGGACAGGGAGGATCTCATAGACGCAGTGACCGCCGTGTCCGGCAGCGGACCCGCCTATTTCTTCCTCGCCATGGAAGCCATGATCGAGGCGGGAATCAGCCAGGGGCTTTCGCCGGAAACGGCGCGGACCCTGACATTGCAAACCGCTCTAGGGGCCGCCAAACTGGCACAGCAGAGCCCCGACGCCGTGGCGGAATTGCGTCGTCGCGTAACCTCCCCCGGAGGCACCACGGAGCGGGCCATAGCCTCCTTCGAAAACAATGGCCTGCGTCGCATCTACGCGGAGGCCATGCAGGCCTGTGCCGACCGGGCGCGAACCATGGCCGATGAATTTAGCTGAGTCTGAAAATACTGAGCCTGAAAAACATTGCGACCAGAAGGTTCCTTCACACTAGTTCCTTCACACTATCAGAAACTCCTCGGGAGCGGATTTATAACTCATGAGTACACTCGTAGAAATCGGTATCTATATTGTTCAGACCCTGGGATCACTCTATCTGCTGGTCGTGCTGCTGCGCTTTTTACTGCAAATCGCGCGCGCTGACTTCTACAACCCCGTCTCCCAGGCCATTGTCAAACTCACCAATCCGCTGCTGATCCCCCTGCGCAAGGTGGTACCCGGCGTTTTCGGTATCGATCTCGCATCCCTGGTATTGGCCCTGCTGGTGGAGATAGTGGTTTTCGAAATCATTTACCTGATGCTCGGCGGCATCATTCCGCTAGTGACCGTCATCACCTGGGCCTTGCTCGGCTGCGTCAATCTGATGTTGAACATCTTTTTCTTCGGCCTGCTGATTTCCATTATTTTCAGCTGGATTGCCCCCTACAGCCGTCACCCGATCCTGTTGCTGCTCAATCAATTGATGGAGCCGGCGCTGGCGCCCTTCCGCCGTCTGATTCCGCCTCTGGGGGGATTGGACATTACGCCGATTTTTGCGTTTCTGGTCATCAACGTTCTGCAGATGGTGGTGAATGGCCTGGCGGGATCGGCGCGCATGCCATCGATTTTTCTGCCGGGGATTTGAAAAGAGCCGGTTCACATTGCCAGCAATGCGCATCAATGGCACCTGCCGGTGGCACCGCTATTGATGCCGCTTGCAGCACTGGACCCGCCACCTTAGACTTGTCTGCTGATTTCAGCCTATAGAGTAATCATTCAGCCACCATGCCCCGAGCCACCCCCCAACCGAGCGAGTCCGGATTAAAGCCAGCGGGACCCGATGCACCGGATTCCGTGGGCATAGTGACCCCGGAAAGCCTGCACTTTGACCAGCCCCTGTTGCTGGCCAATGGCCGCCAGTTGCCCCACTACGACCTGGTGGTGGAAACCTACGGTGAGCTGAATTCCCGGAAAAGCAACGCGGTGCTCGTCTGTCACGCGCTCTCCGGCCATCACCACGCCGCCGGCTATCACAGCCGCGACGACAGCAAGCCCGGCTGGTGGGACCATTACATCGGTCCCGGCAAGCCGATAGATACCAACAAATTCTTTGTGGTTTCGCTCAATAATCTCGGCGGCTGCCACGGCTCCACCGGCCCGTGCAGCATCAATCCCGACACCGGCAAGCCCTGGGGCGCAGATTTCCCGACGCTACGGGTGCGCGACTGGGTGGAAACACAGGCGCGGCTGGCGGACCGGCTGGGGATAGACCAATGGGCGGCCATTGTCGGCGGCAGCCTGGGCGGCATGCAGGCCATGCGCTGGGCATTGGAACACCCTCAGCGCGTGCGCCACTGCATCGTCATCGCCTCCGCCATGAAGCTGACCGCGCAGAATATCGCCTTTAACGAAACCGCACGACAGGCCATTCTGTCGGACCCGGACTATGCGGGCGGCGCCTATCTGGAACAGGAAAAACTGCCGAGGCGCGGGCTGTCGGTCGCGCGCATGATCGGCCACATCACCTATTTATCCGATCACGGCATGGGCGAAAAATTTGGCCGCGAACTGCGCTCCGGCACCTTTGAACGCGGCAATGACGAGCCGGTGGAATTCCAGGTGGAAAGCTATCTGCGTTATCAGGGCGCAACCTTTTCCAAAACCTTCGATGCAAACACCTACATACTGATGACGCGCGCGCTCGATTATTTCGATCTCGCCCGGGAATACAACCACGACCCAGTGGAAGCCTTTAGCCACGCCCAGTGCAAGTTTCTGGTACTGGCATTCAGCTCCGACTGGCGGTTTGCACCGGAACGCTCCCAGGAAATTGTGAACGCACTGATGCGCGCCGATCGGGACGTTACCTATGCCGCCATCGAATCCGCCTACGGACACGATGCGTTTCTGGTACCGGGGCAGCCGCGCTATCAGGCACTCTTCTCGAGCTACATGGCGGGAATCGCGCTATGAGAATTGACCACCGTATCATTTGCGATTGGATACGCCCCGAGGCGAGGGTACTGGATCTCGGCTGCGGCGACGGCACTCTGTTGAAACTTTTGGCAGATAAAAAAGGCGTTCGCGGTTATGGCCTGGAAATCAGCGCCGACGGCATACAGCAATGCGTCGAGAAAGGCGTAAATGTTATTGAACAGAATCTCGATGAAGGGCTGACGAATTTCGACGACGACAGCTTCGATACTGTCATCATGTCACAAACCATACAGACCATGACTTATCCCGATAAGGTCATGGCGGAAATGCTGCGGGTCGGCCGCGAAGGCATAGTGGCGTTTCCGAATTTCGGCCACTGGAAAGCCCGGCTCTATCTCGCCTGTCACGGGCGCATGCCGGTATCGGACCTGATGCCCTATGAGTGGTACAACACGCCCAATATCCATTTTTGTACTTTCCGGGATTTTGCGGTTTTATGTCGTGAAATGAACCTGAATATTCTCGAGCAGAAAGTCGTTGCGGAAAAATCTCTCGGCCGCCTGCTGCAGGAATTTCGTCCAAATCTTTTTGGCGAAACAGGGATTTTCCGGATCACGGTGAGCGGTGAACGGTGAACGGTGAACGGTGAACGGTGAACAGTGAACAGTGAACAGT
>CAZEWY010000232.1:0-4575 GCA_964515945.1 uncultured Cellvibrionaceae bacterium | reverse complement strand
GAGAGACGGCCTTGGGATCCCAATGGCTTTCCTGGTAGCTCAAGGCCGCCAGCAACTGCCAGTCGAGATTGACGGATTCCGCCGCCTCTCGCAAATAATCCTCCCACTTGGGCAGCCGATTCTCCAAACGGCGGGCAAACAGAAGGGCACCGCTGTAGTTCATTTCGCCAATATGGCCGTAAAACCGGTCAACGATGCTTGCGACTGTACCGTCATCCTTGGCCCGCTTGATAAAGGCATTGGCCTGACGGAAGAGACTGTCATCCTGGCTTTTTGGAAATGCCCAGGCCAGCCCTTCCGGCTCACTGATATTGAAGGCGATCTGGGCTTCTGGATAGAGGGCGCTGTTGATGCGGTAGGCATTCGAATCGACGATGGTGTAGTCCACCTTGCCGCTGTGCACCATTTCCAGCAAATCGAGCATTTCCACGTCAAACCGCTCGTCCCAGTCGAGGGATCGGTATTCGCGTTGCAATTCGCGTAGGCGCTCCGCGTGAGAACTGTTGGCGATGACCAGAATACTCTTGCCAATCAGGTCTTCCACCGACTCGGGGCGAGGGGTGCCCTGGCGATAAATGACCTGCTGGGTCACTTCCATATAGGGTTCGGTAAAGAGGACGTCCTGTTTGCGCTTGGGAGTCACGGAAAGCCCGGCGGCGGCGAAATGGCCGAATTCACTGCCCACGGATTTCACCATAAGGCCCAGGTCTTCCATTTCCACAATACGCAAATCGACGCCGAGATGGTCGGCAAAGCGTTTGGCCAAAAGGTATTCGAAACCCGTGGTGCCCTGAGCGTCCTCATAATAGGTCGTGGGGCCGTTGCGGGAGATAATGACCAGTTCCCCGGCCTGTTGCACGCGTTCCAGGGTTGTGGGAATGCGGCTGCTTTCCAGGGGAATGACAGACGCAAAGAGAGCGGACGCCACCAGGGCGTATTTGGCCATGCGCGCCAAAACGATCCCAAGTTGTCTGAGTAATCCTTGTAGTCTGTCCAATGAAGCCATCCTCTTGCAGTACGCCGGGTAAGGGCGTTTTATCAAGTGCCTGATTGGTGAATGATTCAGTTCCAGCGTGTTATTGATTTTGCTGACGTTTACTTATGCCGGCCATACCCGCTGGAGCGGCCAATTATGTCAAATTGGTGCTATTTTACCCTGTGTCACTGTGACGCGCTAGATTGCTTTTTTGGTTCGGCCCGTGTATGACCTCAAAAAGCCCAAAAATATCCATGAGATCCAGTTTGGTAGTGAAAAGCTGACAAATGGTTATAAGGGCACATTTTTAGCAAAACATGCTCTAAATTCGCAGATACAGTACAATGCGACGCCCTGAGCCTGCGCTCCAACTGCCTTTGCGCTTCCAGATACGAGAGATTCCAAACATGTTGATCCTGCCCGGAGCCCCCGCGTTTTCTACCTTCAAGAGCCTGAAGTTACTCCAGGCGCTGCAAGAGGTGGAATCCGGCATCACCGCCGTTACGGCGGAATTTGTTCATTTTGCCGATCTGCGGACTGAGTTGACCGCCGGCGAGCGCGGTATCCTGGATCAACTGCTGACCTATGGGCCGAAGGGCCAAGCAGCCGCTCCCGAGGGTGAATTGCTGCTCTGTATCCCGCGCCCCGGCACCATTTCACCCTGGTCATCCAAGGCCACCGACATAGCGCACAATGCCGGTTTGACGGCTGTGCAACGTCTGGAGCGCGGTATCGCCTACCGATTGCAGGGGACTTTCGAACGGCAAAACGTCCTGCCACTGCTTCACGACCGCATGGTCGAGACCCTGGTCGATTCTCTGGATGCCGCGGCCGCGCTCTTTGTTCATCACGAGCCGGCACCCCTGGCGACCGTGGATATTCTTCAGGGCGGCAAGTCGGCTCTGGTCGAGGCCAACAGCAGCCTGGGGCTGGCCTTGGCGGACGATGAGATCGATTATCTGCTGGAAAGTTTCATTACCCTTAAGCGCAATCCGACCGATGTCGAACTGATGATGTTCGCCCAGGCGAACTCCGAGCACTGCCGCCACAAGATCTTCAACGCCAGCTGGACCATCGATGGCGAGGAGATGGATCACTCCCTGTTCAGGATGATCAAAAATACTTACGAACTCGGCGGCGACAACGTCCTTTCCGCCTATGCCGACAATGCGTCGGTGATTATGGGCAGTGAAGGCGGGCGCTTTTATCCAAACGCCGCCACCCGGGAATATACCTATACACAGGAGCCCATCCACATCCTGATGAAGGTGGAAACCCACAATCATCCCACGGCCATAGCGCCCTTTCCGGGAGCCGGTACCGGCGCCGGCGGCGAGATCCGCGACGAGGGTGCCGTGGGTAAGGGTTCCAAGCCCAAAGTGGGTCTGACAGGGTTCAGCGTTTCCAATCTACAGATCCCCGAATACCCCCAGCCCTGGGAGCAGGACTACGGCAAACCGGAGCGCATCGTTTCCGCGCTGGACATCATGATGGACGGGCCTATCGGTGGTGCGGCTTTCAATAACGAATTCGGCCGCCCGAATATTTGCGGCTATTTCCGCGCCTTCGAGGAAAACTTTGACGGCGAACGCCGGGGCTACCACAAACCCATCATGCTCGCCGGCGGTTACGGCAATATCAAGGCTGAACATATAGAGCAGACGGAATTTGCCCCCGGCTCCCATCTGATCGTATTGGGCGGGCCGGCTATGCTGATTGGTCTGGGTGGTGGTGCCGCCTCATCCATGACCTCGGGTACCTCGTCCGAAGATCTGGATTTTGCCTCGGTGCAGCGCCAAAATCCCGAAATCGAGCGGCGCTGCCAGGAAGTGATCGACCAGTGCTGGCAGAGAGGCCGTGACAATCCCATCGCCTTCATTCACGACGTCGGTGCCGGCGGCCTCTCCAACGCCTTTCCGGAACTGGCCAAGGACGGCGGCTGCGGCGCCATCTTTGAATTGCGCGATGTGCCCAACGACGAGCGCGGCATGTCCCCACGGGAAATTTGGTGCAATGAAGCCCAGGAGCGTTACGTGATGGCAGTGGCGCCCGAAAACCTCGCCACCTTCACCGCCATCTGTGAGCGCGAACGCTGCCCCTACGCGGTGGTGGGCACGGCGACCGAGGAGCAGACGCTGATCGTCAATGACCGCGAGTTGCAGGGGCAGCCGGTCGATCTGCCGATGAATATCCTGTTCGGCAAGCCACCCAAAATGCACCGCACGGCTGAGAAGCGGAGTCATGCGGTGGAAGAGTTTTCCACCGAGGGCATAGCCCTGGAAGAGGCCGTGGAAAGGGTCATGCAGCACCCCACTGTCGCCAGCAAGCAGTTCCTGATTACCATTGGTGACCGCACGGTGACGGGGCAGGTGGTGCGCGATCAGATGGTCGGCCCCTGGCAGGTACCGGTGGCGGATTGCGCCGTAACCACGGCATCCTATGATACCCATCTGGGACACTACGCCGGCGAAGCCATGAGTATCGGCGAGCGCACCCCCATAGCCTTGCTGAATGGGCCCGCGTCCGGGCGCATGGCCATTGGTGAGGCACTCACCAATATTGCCGCCGCCCGCATTGATGGCCTGCGCGATATCAAGCTGTCGGCCAACTGGATGTGTGCCGCCGGCCATGCCGGTGAAGATGAAAAGCTCTATCGCACGGTGGAAGCCGTAGGCATGGAGCTGTGTCCGCAACTTGGCATCACCATTCCGGTGGGCAAGGACTCCATGTCCATGCGTACTGCATGGCAGGGTGAGAACAGCGAGGACAAAGCCGTTACCGCGCCCCTGTCCCTGATTGTATCCGCGTTTGCGCCGGTCACCGATGTGCGCAAGACAGTGACGCCCCAGTTGCGAACCGATATTGGCGACAGCGTGCTGATATTTATCGATTTGGCCGATGGCAACAATCGCCTGGGCGCCTCGGTACTGGCCAATGTTTACAACCAGATGGGCGCCGAGGCGCCGGATCTGGAAAATGCCGACGACATCAAGAATTTCTTTATCGCCATGCAGGAGAACCTCGAGGCGGGGCGTATTCAGGCCTATCACGATCGCAGTGACGGCGGCTTGTTCGCCACACTGGCGGAAATGGCTTTTGCCGGCCGTTGTGGCCTGGATATCAATATCACCTCCCTGCGCAGTGAACCCTTGGCCGCTCTATTCAGCGAAGAGCTGGGGGCTGTTATTCAGGTGGCCGAAGCCGACCGGGAAGCCGTGGTTGCCAGCTTCGCCAAGGCGAATCTGGGCAACTCCCTTCACAACATCGCTACCCTTCCCAGTGAACAGAAAGCCCGCAGTGATCAGAGCACCGGTAGCGGGCAGATTGTGGTGCGCAGTGAAGAGCAAATTGTTTATCAGAGCACCCGTGCGCGCTTGCAGGAACTCTGGGCCAGGACCAGCTATCACATGCAGGCGCGAAGGGATAATGCCGACTGTGCGAAACAGGAATTCGCCACCATATCCGCCCAGGATCCCGGCTTGAGTTCAAAGCTGACCTACGATCCCGGTGAAGATATAGCCGCACCTTTTATCAATACCGGCGTGCGCCCCAAAGTGGCCATACTGCGTGAGCAGGGCGTCAACGGCCAACTGGAAATG
>CAZEWY010000231.1:0-4630 GCA_964515945.1 uncultured Cellvibrionaceae bacterium | reverse complement strand
ATTCCAACCGCCTGCGCGAACTGGCAGAGCGCTGTGGCGCTACAGCCTATCTGATTGACGGCCCCGATGACCTGGATAAAAGCTGGTTTGCAAAACACACCAGAATTGGCATTACCGCCGGCGCTTCGGCCCCCGAGGTTCTGGTGCGGGATGTGATCAATGGCCTTCAGTCCATGGGTGCCCAACCCCCGGTTGAGCTTAATGGCCGCCCCGAAAACGTGAGCTTTTCACTGCCCCGTGAGTTGCGCCCGGACCCGCAAAAAGCTTCTTCCTGAACGCGGAATATACTCTGCTATCCGCTTGTCCTCATAAGGTTGTGTACCAAATATCTCTTGTATCGGCCGCCTATCGTTCGCGCCATGGTCGAAACGTGCCGCAACGACTATGCTTGGGATACATCATATTGGTAGTAGTCTATGAGCATCACCACTAAGAACACCGGTTTCACCTTGATCGAGTTGTTGGTTACCCTGGCTATGCTTGCCATAGTGGCTATGTACGCCGTGCCATCCTTCGAGGAAATGGTCAAGGACAACCGTATTACTTCCCAGGTCAAGGAAATCTCCAGTCTTGTTGCGTTTGCCCGCAGTGAGGCAACCAAGGGTTCCGGTGCCTATATAACCGTCTGCCCCACAAGTGACAATACCACTTGCAGCGGGGCAAATTGGACGGGCGGCTGGATGATCATGCTCGACTGGAACGGCGACCGAACAATCAACGCCGGCGCCGGAAGTCAGACCGACCGACTGCTGCGGGCAGTGGACGACCTGTCAGGGGGAAACACCTTGAGCGCCACCGGGTTTTCCGCGTCGTCCAGCTATGTCCAGTTCGACAGTACCGGAATGCCCATTAGCGTGGGCACGCTGGGCACCACACCCGGCACCTTCATCGTATGCGATGACCGCGGGGCCAATGAGGCCCGCGCTATTGTAGTGATGGCCTCAGGTCAACAGCGTCTGGCCGTCGACACTAGCGGAGACGGCAACAGCATCGTGGAAGACCATAGTGGCAGCAGCGTCACATGCAACTGATCAACAAGGGAAGCCAGAAGCTATGACAGTCGGAACACTGCCAATGACAAAAGGCCAGCGGGGCCTGACGCTGATCGAAATTTTGGTGACCGTGGTGATTCTTGCCGTGGGCCTGCTCGGCCTGGCAGGCCTTATGCTCGAAGGTTTACGCAACAATCAGAGCGCCTACCTTCGAACCCAGGCGAGTATCCTCGCCTACGACATGGCTGACCGCATGCGCACCAATAGCGGCCAGGCCAAGGCCGGTGCCTATGACGACTTTGACACATCCACCTCCACGGTCACGGCCCCCGGCTGTGCCAGCACGGGTTGTACACCTGCGCAACTGGTGACCCTGGACAAGGCCCAGTGGACCGAGCAGATTGAAGGGGCAGACGACATTGCGCTCCTGCCGGAAGGCATTGGAACCATCGCGCGAAACGGCAATATTTTCACCATCACCATTGAGTGGAAGGAAACCCTCTGGGATGAGAGTACGGAGAAAGAGCAGGTTACCACTCAGGAGTTCGAGCTGGATTTCCGGCTATGAGGCGCACCATGAAATCGACACTGAACAGAATTTCCGGAAGCGTTTGGCGCAGCCGCGGTCTTTCGCTGGTGGAGTTACTGATCGCACTGGGGCTCAGCGCGGGCCTTATCTTGGGCGTCATGACAATCTATATTAATTCCAATCAAACCTCCCGCTTGAGTACATCCCTTGCACGTATCCAGGAAGCTGGTCGCGTTGCCATTGATATCATTTCCCACGACCTGCGCATGGTGAGCTTTCAGGGCTGCGCGGATCCGGATACCGTCGAAATGACGATTATTGCGGATAACCCACCCACCGACATTTTTGTGAATACCGCCCTGCAGGGCTGGGAAGTGGAGGATTCGAACTGGGCCGAGGGCACACGGTTCGACGACACCAGTATCGAATCCAATGCCGTCATAGGTAGTGACGTCATACTGATTCAACGAGGCCAAAAGGCGCCGGTAGAAATCACCGGGAACATGTCTTCCGCCAATGCGAATATCCAGGTAAGCGGCCAGTCCGGCCTGTTCCAGCAGGACGATATCGTCATTATCTCGGACTGTGAGAACGTGGACATGTTTCGCATCACTAATTCACCCTCTGGCGAAAACACCACGCTGGCCCACGCCAACGGCTCCAATTCAGATAACCGCCTGAGTCAGGCCTATGACCAGACAGCGACTATCATGACTTTCAGCTCCTCTGCCTATTTTGTGGCGGATACTGGTCGGGATGACGCTCTGGGTAACCCGATCTACTCTCTGTATCAGCAGCGGGACAACATGCAAAATAACGCTACGCCATCATTTACCGTGAATGAATTGGTGGAGGGCGTGGAGAGCATGCAAATTCTCTATGGTCAGGTTACCGGCGGCACCATCCGCTTCGTTCCCGCCGGCACCACAGGATTGAATATGACAGAAGTGGTGGCGATCAGACTGGGCCTGCTGATCAGCCAGGCGGACAATGTGCGGGACAATGCGGACACTCTGACTTACGAGCTGCCTGGTGAGACAATCGGCACCAGCGGCACCGTGACACATCCCGCCGATAGGCGAATTCGGCGGGTTTTTCAAACAACCATCAATCTCCGCAATCGCGGTAGTCTCTAGGAGAACAGCATGAAGCGGAAAGTTGCACTTCAGCGCAATCAGCAGGGGGCGGTTTTGATTGTCAGCCTCATTATGCTGCTGGTACTCACTCTGCTGGGCGTGGCGGGCATGAATTCTTCGGTGATGCAGGAGCGCATGGCGGCCAACAACCAGAATGGCAACCGGGCCTTTCAGGCGGCGGAAAGTGCCGCCGGCGCCCTGACAGCTCAGCTATTGTCCGGCAACTTGGATGTGCTGGAGGTAGCCATGGCGGCGGCGGACAAAAAAAGTACGCCCACCGATTTCAGTCTCGGTCGGAGTGACGTCACCGCCGAATACTACGCTACTTACATGGGTGAAGTGGCGGTAACCAGCGGCAGTTCCATGGATGTCAGTGAGAGCGCCCCCATTCTCAAGGGCTTTCGCTACGAACTGACGGGTACTGCCACCATAGACGGCGCAGGTGCTACACGCACGGTGCACAAAGGCATTGAATACAACTGATACCGCTCTTGTAACAAGAGCGGTAGACAATTTTAAGTGTGGGAGCAGTCTTATGCAGACAGTGAGAATATCGGAGCCATACATCCTGCTGATTCTGGCCATACAACTGCTGCTGCCGATGGCAGCGCTGGCCGAGTCGGATCAACCGCGCGTGCAAACCGCATTTCCTGTGGTGGAAAAGGCGGTGGAAACCATGCGAATTGAACTGTGGTTCGACCCGCAGCAACGACTGGCGCGGGTTGCCTTTGTTGAATGCCGCGATTGCGACATGCGTTCCTTACCGCCCGCGGAGGACCTGAAAGTCTGGGTAGGACGAGAGTTGGTCAAGCCGACACCGGAATTGAGCGGCCAGGGAGGCACAGTGATTTACCATCTGGAGGCACAGGAAGTTACGGCTATCAGATTCTTTCCTAGTGGGGTGGGAGAACCAAGGTGAACATGTTCAAGCCAATCCATGCGGTTACCGCTGCCTGTTTCATATACCTGCTGGCGGTGTCGGCAGTAGCGGATGATACTGAGATTTTCTTCAATACTTCGGCGACGGAAATTCGGCCGAACCTGCTCTTTGTCCTAGACAATTCCGGCAGCATGAGTACCGAAGTCACTTCCATAACCCCTTATAATCCGGATGCAGACTATGAGGGGGACAAGAGCGATGATTATATCTATTTCCGGACCTTGAGCTGCGACTGGCGGGGCAACTGCCAGCCTTCCGACCAGTTTTATTCCATTGCCGTGGATAATCTGGAATGTGCCGACCTACTGGCGACCGATGCCGACCCATCGACTGCGTTGACGGCTGCCAATGGTCACCTCCTGGGTTACCGCATGGCTTTCTATGATCCCGACGAAGACAGCGACTGGGGCGACTGGGGTGGTTGGGGTGGTTGGGGCGGCTGGGGTGGTTGGGGCAGTGGTTCGGACTGGCATGAATTGGAAAGCCGCAACATTACCGAGCGCACTGACTGCGCCGCGGATGACGATGTCAATGATATTGATGACTGGTCTAAATATGAAGCGGTCGATGTCTACTCGGCCAACTATGTCAACTGGTATCTCAATCATAGGAATCCGGTTACGCACTCTCGGATGGAAATCGTCCAGGAGGTTGCCACTAATCTGGCTGACAGCATGCCCAGTGTCAATATCGGCTTGATGACCTTCAAGCCTGACGATCCCAATCAGGGCGGTCGTATTCAGGTGCCGGTCGCGAATATTGACGACAACCGGACGACATTCAAAAATGCTGTGACTGCGCTTTATCCAGTGACGAACACGCCTCTGGCGGAAACCCTCTTTGGCGCTCTGCGCTACTATGCCGGTGGGGATCCCTTCTTGGAGAACGAGCATATTCCCACGTCGGCACTCGTTGGTGACGCTGATTCCCCCTATGATTCCCCCATCGAGCACGCCTGCCAGTCCAACAACGTTATCTTCCTCACGGATGGCGAACCGACTCAGGACGCTGATGGAGGGTGGGGAGAAGACGG
>CAZEWY010000230.1:0-4645 GCA_964515945.1 uncultured Cellvibrionaceae bacterium | reverse complement strand
CAAGTCAGTCACCATGGTCCGAACCACACTGACCGTACGACCTTTTTTTACATAGGTTGATTTCGCAATAAGCTTCCCATCCTTGCGGTTTCCCATAAAGTTGGCGTTCAGATTGATTGCCAGCGGGAATCCCTTCATGCCTCCCTCGGGATTCACGCCATTCAAAATAAGCAGAGAAGCCGTAACATCCGCAAACCATAGTATGGCACCGGCGTTCACTATCCCAAAAGGGTTCAATATTCCTTTTTCGATAGGCATCTCGGATACAACTTCCCCGGCAGAGCTTGAAACCAGCGAAAATCGGATCTCACCTTTTGTTTCCATCGTATCCTCGGCTTTGATTTCTATGGCTACCCACAACGAGCGGCGGGTTTGTTGGTGACGGCAAAAGGAGCGCCCGAAATCTATGCGGGTCTGGCTTGAACGACTGGATGTATCCGTTCTATGGTAGCTGATCGAATCTATCGAGCTGGTCGATTTGCATTCAGCGGCTGCCGGAGCGGTCGCTGGAGTGACGGGTTAGACCATTGACCTCAAATCACGACTACTGAGTGGTGTGTCATTGCGTTAGAGGTCGAACGCGGTCCATCATAACTTTGTATGCCGCATCGTTTATCGCCGCATTAGAGTCATGCCCTGCGCGTGGAACCAATACAAACTCCTTCTCAGGAGCCTTTATGTCATCGAAATATCGCTTAGCTATGTGGGGCATCGTTACAAGATCTTCGGATCCGTGAATGATAAAGACAGGAACTTCGAAGACCATGCCAAGTGCTGGTAAATCAACTGTGGAAGACATGCCATCGCCGTTGAGGCCGACAAACTGAATGTATGAAAAATCTTCCCCTGCGGTGTAGTCTGCCCGTATCTGCGGCGTATCGTAATCGCTGGATCGCACCAATTCGGGATTGGGGTCAGTTGTTTTCCTCTCATACACTCTTGTTGCCCGACGTAAGATACCAAAATTTCGAGGATTTTCCCAGGGTGGAAGGCCGAGTGCTTCTAACGTCGATACGGTGCTCTGATCTCCCGCCGCGCGTGCCAATGCAATCACCTTGGCATAGCTCGCGGTTAGATTTTCGCGAGGGTTGACCATTTGCATATAACCAACATAAGCATGAAAGAGGTCCGGCCTGGATTTGACCATATGTACACCAAGAATGGAGCCCCATGACCCGCCGTACAGGATGACCTTCTTCTTGCCAAGATGCTGAGTGAGGTATTTAGCGAGCTCGACTCCATCTTCCGTCATACGTTCAACGGTCAGCGTGGAATCAGCGAGAGGCGGGTTGCGGCCATAAGTCTTTCCAGCACCACGCTGGTCCCACTGTACAAGAGTAAATGTCTTTTCCCATGACCCAAACATCGAGTCCGCGTAAGGGCTTAACGGATTTCCAGGCCCGCCGTGAAGAAAGAGAATGACTGGATTGGCGCAACTCTCACCCTTAATAGTAATCCACTGCTCAATACCTCCGATAGAAACGAACATTTCTTCATGCACCTTTTGTGCAGTTGACACGCAAGCCCCCGTTCCCTGTTCGCTCGGTATTGCGCTAGCCGCTTCGAGTGAAGATGCATCAAGAACAAGTGCGCCCAGTAGTATGGCAAGAGTTCGCATCTCCGGTATCCTCATTTGCGGGCGCCATTGTTGCTTTTGCCACTAAACTTCAAGACATTGTCCTGACTTTGAGATGTGCCGCTCTGACCTTTAAGGGGCTTGACTCTGGATAGTAAGTGGGGCGATACAGTCCATTTTTGGCCGGCCTCAGTTATGACAGTGACAGATTTCTTATTGAATTTGGCCAAGGTGCCAATTTGCCTGCCGCGTCCCGGCGGCTCAAAGCTAACCTGCTCGCCTATATTGAACTTCATCATCTCCTTGTGATTGTGAAAGGACTCCAAGAACTTGAGCCTCTCCACGATTCTGTGGTTGAGCTCGATCAATTCGTCCTCTGAAAGCTTATCGATATCAATCTTCAATTTAATTCTCCTGCCTGCATGAATCCGAAGATAAGTAGGAACGCGAATAGAACGAACGCCCAAATCGGCGTGTGAGTGAGAATTTGGATGATCAAGCTAGCTTCTCCCCTGGGATTGTCAGTGGGGGGCGATCTGAGTGCCTAACACAGGCAGCACTCGCGCCGCTTCGCGGCGCGCTTCCATATGTTAAGCCTTTTGCCATTTGATTTCTTCACAAAAATCCAATAGGTGTAATTTAAGCGCTTCGCGAAAATCTCCCCTTTGCAAAATACCGGCGGTGTCGAGGCCACTACCTAACAGCGGAAGGGATAAGCAAGCGTTCTCAATGATGTTGCCAGACATCGTGGTAATAACCTCTCGCAGAGCCTCCTGTGCATGATGGGCGCGAGGAGACGTGTTGATCAGCATAACCGGCATGTGGACAAACTCTTCTCCGCTCACCAACCAGTCCAAGGCATTCTTCATAACTCCACTGATTCCGTGGGCGTACTCCGGACTGGCGATGACGATGCCATCAGAAGACCCCAAAGAGGCTTTTAGACGCCCGACCACATGAACCCCTTCTTCTTCCAAATCGGGATTGAACAAAGGTAAATCTCGAACACCGTCAAAAACGGCTACCGCCACGTCTTCAGGTGCAATTTGAGATAAGGCTTCAAGAGCGGCGGTATTGTAAGATCCTCTTCGGAGACTTCCCGAGAGCGCAAGGAGTTTCATCTGTAGCCTCGTTCGTTGTTGCTGCGGCACGGCGAGACTCATAGTTAATTGCGAAAAATAGTTTCACCAGTGCGAGGATTTGTGAGCGTTACATTCTCAAGAGCTCGAATGTGCCACAATTCATTCTTCTTCGTCAGAACCACAAGAATCAATGTATCAACTTCATGTGGCCCAGCCGGATGAGCAGTGCCTGCCGCTAAACGACTCCAGAAATGTACGATTACAGTTCCTTCGGTGATAAAATTGATATCAATCAACTCGTTCTCAAGCGTAGAATCACTATAAATAGTCTCATGAATAGGAACGTGGAGAGCCAAAATTTCATCGATACCCCGGACATAATGCCCAAAACGGTTTACAAATGTAGCATCCTCATCGAATAGCTTCCCAAAGGCTTGCATATCGTGATCATTCCAAGCAGCTTGGAATGCAATAGGCACATCTTCAGGTTTCCTTATCTCAGTCATAAAGCTCTCAATCTCTATCATTGCCCAGCGAGGCTGTAGAAAAATCTATTGCCTGCTTTCTGATTATTATTTTACGCAAAGCACACAGGCAGAGCGAAGTCACTGTGCAGCGTATTGTTATGTGTGTTTTTTCCAGTGCATTGTATTTTTACGTGCATGCACAACACCAATTATTGAAATATTATTTCAAGCACCACAAAGTAAACTCCATAGGGATAGCGCTCGATAAAGCGCCTCCTAACATTTCGATGAATTTCCTTATAAAGGAGAGGGCTTCTTTGAATAGTGCTAACAGTTTCTTCAAGACAGAGAAGAAAGTCGTGACCTAAATTTTTGCGGCAGGATTGATAATATTCGAAGGCTTCAGAGATATCGGTTTCCGCTTCTTTCCTTACCGATAATTTATAGTCCATGCTATTTTTCCGTTATTCGCTTCTTCACATTTTCCCAGTTATCGCCTAAGTCGCCATCGGATTCTAGCTCTAGAAGCCGATCATCTAGCAGCTCAATTAGTTCTTTAGACAGACCAATCTCATCACTTTTTGTTCTAACGCTATCCCATAACTGCTCACCAAGCAATATTCTTTCGGAAATGCTAAGTGACTGAATATTCATGACTTTTCCCACTAAATGTAATACAGAAAAGCCAATTATACATCTTAAGGCCTTCAGCTGGTGACAGACTGGATTGGCACATAATGACTGCCAGCAAGCGCGTCGTCTTTTGGCGTCGCCTTGCTTGGCTTTGTTAAATGCATTACCATGCGCATGAATATGCGCATTCTTTCGGGGTGCGCCCGGCGCGAATTGAGGTATTCCTATGCCCTATATATATGATTCCAATGCCCCCAAAAAGGCCACAAACTTGAGTATAAACAGCGATTTACTGGCCAAAAGCCGTGCTTTAAACATCAATCTCTCAGCTACGCTCGAGCAGGCGCTACAACAACAATTGGCTCAGTCGCGCGCTGCCCAGTGGACCCAAGAGAACAAGGCTGCCATAGCAGCTTATAATGCTTTCGTCGAAGAAAATGGCTGCTTCGGTGACGAATTCCGGGAGTTCTAAATGGCTCAGTTTGACGTCTATCTAAACCCGAGCAAGGCTACAAGAGCACATTACCCCTACCTAGTCGATATACAAAGTCCCTACATCTCAGAGATAGCCACGCGGATTGTAATCCCTCTCGGCTATCTCTCCTCGTTTTCGAACGAGATCCTGACCGGCCTGACGCCCCAACTTGGTTATCAGGATGAACAGCTTCTACTGCTGACGCCGCAAATCTCTTCTATTCCGGCCAAGCAATTAGCGAAGCCGATTGGGTCTCTTATCCACTTTCGAGACCAGATTATCAACGCACTGGACTTCGCTATTGCGGGCATTTAACGTGGAGCTAAGCCGACGCCGAAGGCGGTCGGCTTGAGCGCTTTGTGTACGCCCAGCATGGGCATGAACTAATGGGGTGAAAGTCCCCTGTAGGAAG
>CAZEWY010000229.1:0-4712 GCA_964515945.1 uncultured Cellvibrionaceae bacterium | reverse complement strand
GCATGTGGTCCATCGCCTATGCCGACGATGATCTGGACAAGTACGAGGAATACATTATTCGCAAGGTTGCCGAACTCATTTACCTGAGCCACGGTGATTTTATTCGTGCAAAACACCTGGCCCGCGCGGAAAAGAATTCATAAAAGCATCAGCTTTTCCGTTCGCGCACAGCGCTCCTTCCGCGGCAGGTTCCGCGCAAGCTTCTCCACGACTTTTTCGGCCGTTGCGCGGTAGGATGTCAATTTTCCCCCGTATACCGCCAGGTAAGCGGGTTCATCATCGACAAGGACGAATTGCGTTTCCCGGGGCCGGCGGTGTGCGGCTGACTCCGCTTTAGGCAGTACCCTCAGCCCCGCCATGGTTTCGAGGATATTCGCTTCCGTCGCCTGGAAGGCGGGAAAATAGCGGTTGAATACCCGCAGTAGATAATCCACCTCCTCCTGCAATGGCTGACAGGATTCCGGTAGACCGTGACATTGAGTCTCCGTGGTTCCGACCAGAATCCGACCGCGCCAGGGCAAGGCAAAAACCGCTCGGCCATCGTCGGGGGATTCGAGATAATAGCAGGCCGCCGGCGCCTTGAAATTCAGGAGTATGTGAGTGCCCTGCACCAGATCCATCGGCAGGCTGGGAACCTCCGGCTCTACCCGCGCCGCCACTTGATTCACCCAAGGACCCGCGGCATTCACCAATGCGCGGCAGCGAACTTTTACATTCCCGTCAACCAGCTCAACATGGTAGAACTCGCCATCGCGTGTAATTTTCTCTACCTGCCTGTTGCAGCGCACCTGTGCGCCCAGAGTCGTTGCCGAATTCAAAACAGCGCGGGTAAGCGCCGCGTCATCTGTCTGGCCATCGTAATAGCGAAAGACGCGCCGCAGATTTTCGGTCTTGAGACCATCTAGCCGAGCCCACTCCCGCCGGGGCAAGCTGGCAAAGCGCGCATATCGGCCGAGCCCGCCGAGCATCGCATAGAGACTCAGACCCAGGCGTATCCACAGGGCACTGCGACGGCTGTGACCATAGACAGGAATGTAGAAGGGTTTCAGTTGCACCAGGTCGGGGGCGTTGCGCAGCAACAGGCGGCGCTCGCGCAGACATTCATACACCAGCTTCAGTTGGAAGGTTTCCAGATACCGCAAACCGCCGTGAATCAGTTTCGAACTCTTCGAAGAGGTGCCGCCCGCAACTTCGCCCTTGTCGATAACCAATACTGACCAGCCCCGGGCCGAGGCGGCTTGAGCGATGCCAGCGCCATGGATGCCGGCGCCGACTACGATCACGTCATAGGTTACTGTCATGGCTTTCCAGTCCTGGTGAAAATCTGTTCTGTGAATTCAAGTCAAGTCAGGGTTAGATCACTTTGCCCTTTTCCAGCATACCGCCTATATCCCAGGTTTCGATATAGACAACGCCGCGTTCAACCAGGGACCTGGCCAGCGACCAATCGACGATATCATAGACAAACCATTGCCAGCCGCCGGGCCAAAGCGCAGTCGGTGCGGCCGGCAATTTACGATGATTGCAGATCAGAAACTCCGGCGACAGTTCCTCGGCCCGGCGCCGGGCGGCCGCATTATAGTGTTTAAGTACCCAGCCGATTGTCGCCTTGTGATGCACCAACTCCAGTACCTCCGCGTCAAAGGATATTATGACCATGGCATTCCCCAGAGGCTCTGCCACGCGCAATATCTGCTCCAGACAATAAGCCCGCGAAAAAAACGCGAAGGATTCATCCTTGATTTCGATAAACAGTCGGCTTTCAGGAAAATCGAGCAACAGCGTCACCAGTTCCGCCAATGTCGGCAGTGGCTCAGCCGCGCCGGCACCCAGGCGCTCGGGCTCGTGGATGCTGATGGCGCGAAGTTCCGCAGCGGAGAAATCGACGACACGACCTCCTTGGCCACTTGTACGCTTCAGGGTGGGGTCGTGAATCACCATTGGCTGCCCATCGCGACTGAACTGCAGGTCACATTCAATGGCCCGAGCCCCTGCTTCCAGGGCTGCGCGGAAACCCCGCAAGCTGTTCTCGGGATGAAGGGCGGGATAGCCACGGTGTCCGACCAGGATGGGCTGCTCTGGTTTAATCACAAAAATTCTCTGCAAAAGTTTTGGGCGTCATCGATTCAAAATGTCCAGAAACTGCTCGAAACGCTGGTGCAGCCGTGGATTAACCTGGGGTTGAAACTGATGGTGATTGCAGTCTCCGCTGTCTGCCTCCCTGATGCCGGGCCGAACCAGAGCCGCCGCTCCCAGCAAAGTCGCCTCCACTTCATCCGGACGCAGCACTGGCCGGCACGCCAGGTCCGCGAGTTTCTGGCAAAAGCTGTCAACTCTGGCAAGGCCGCCACTCAGCACCAGATAATCCAGGCGTGGCTGAGAGACCTCGACAATCTTTTGGATATTGGCATTGATCAGAAAAACAATACTCTCCAATACCGCGCTGGCTTTTTGGGCCAAAGTCAGGGGTTGGTCAGAGGGCGTCAGGGATTCAGGAGGATCTTCGAGCATAACGAAATAAGGATCTCCAGGCTGCCGCCACCAGGGCGAACCCAGCCCGCCGACGCTGTTGATAAAAAGCGCGGGAGGTTGAGTTTGTGACCAATCTGGAAGTGATTGATAAAACTGATCACGCGTCATATCTTCTTCGCGCTCGCGGCAGTTGTCATAACACCAGTCCAAAGCGCTGCCAGCGCCATTGACCGTACCCTCGACCAGCGTATCCATGTCTTTCCCGTCGCTCCGGTAAGGGCCGATCAGCAGTTCCCCCGCTGTATCCAGGTCGCCGGTAAAGGGAGACAGAACAAAGGCGCCGGTCCCCGCGTTAACCAGAGCCCAGCCGGTGCCAAGAGACAGTGATGGCTTATCGGGAATACTTGTGACGAAGGCGTGGAAAGCGGCATTCTGGTCACCGCAGGCGGCCAGCAACGGCAGCTCGAATTGAGTCCCGCTGCTGCCATTCATTACAAGATTTCCGTAATTTGCCTGAATTGGTCGCACCTCAGGCAGGAATTCGGGAGGCACGTCAAACAGCTCACACAGGCGACCATCCCAAACCCGCTCCCGGAGATTCCACAACTGCGTGCGGCTGGCATTGCCTTCGTCACACACACAGGGATGATCGTGCAGAAGATGGAACAACAGGTAGGCGGCCAAGGGCCCAAGGCAGACATCATTGGCATGCCAGGCTGCTCCAACTTGTTCAAGCAACCAATGGAGTTTACTGGCGCCGTAATGAGGAGACAGGACCAGACCACTGCGTGACTTGATATCCGCCCGATGGCTGTACAAGCGCTGAACCTGCGCGGCGGCACGGGTATCCTGCCAACTCAGTGCCGGGGACAGAGCTTCCCCGCTATGCCGATCCCAGGCCAGTACCGTCGAGCGTTGAGTGGCGAGTGCGGCAGAGTTGGGCACCAGTCCTGCCCCTGCAGCCTCGTCCATTACCTGCTGGATGACGCCGCGCGTGGCGGCGACTATCGCGTGCGGGTCCTGCTCGACATGGGCGCCGTCGGTCCGTTTTAACTGAATCGCTCTCGACGCCACCAGATGCACCTTGGCGGCGGAGGGTTCCACCACCGCGGCACGCGCGGCGTGGGTACCAACGTCTATTGAGAGCACCAGGTCTGTCATATTAAGAATACCTGACAGTGACTATTTTTTATCGAGGCGCCGTCGAAACTCGCCCATCACCACATCGTAGAGTTCATTTTCCAGGTAGCCATCTTCAACGGCGGATTCCACCGAGGGATTATCGTTCACTTCTATAATATAGACGTTATCCCCCTGCTGCTTGAGGTCCACGCCATAAAACCCATCGCCGATATGTTTGGTGGCGTTGACCGCCGCCTTCAATACCGGTTTGGGCACTTCAAAGGTGGCCATGGCGTCGAAGCCGCCGGACTTGGTGCTCTTCGCGGTATGGTTATAGATCTGCCAATGGTTCTTGGCCATGTAATAGCGGCAGGCATAAAGGGGTTGGTTGTTGATAATGCCGATTCGCCAATCGAAATCCGTGTAGAGATACGCCTGCGCTATCAGCAACGCGCTTTCCTTCAGCATGGCTTTGAGAGAAGACTGCAACTCTTCCAGGGTGGCCGCTTTTTTGACACCCACGGAGAAGGAGCCGTCGGGCACCTTGAGTACGATAGGCAGCCCCAGTTGGTCCACCAGATCCTGTTCCCGGCCGATGTGTCGTTTACTCAGAATCCGTGTCGGCGGCGTGGGCAGTTTGTGGGTGTCCAGTAACTGCGCCAGATAGATCTTGTTGGTGCAGCGCAGTATGGAGTCGGGGTCGTCCATGACCACCATACCGGCCGCCTGCGCCACTCGGGCAAACTTATAGGTGTAATGATTGACCGAGGTGGTCACACGAATAAAGAGTGCATCGTATTCCGCCAACTTTCCCAGATCCCGACGGGTGATGGTCTCCGCCATAATGCCCTGCTTGTTGGCGGCTTTGATGAAGCGTTTAATGGCCACGCTGTTGCTCGGCGGAAAGCGCTCGTCGGGGTCCACCAGTATCGCCATGTCATATTTGTAACTTTTCCGCAAGCGCGGCTTTCGCCATATCAGGTGACTGTAATTATCCAGTGCGTCGGCGAAGTCCGTTTGCTCTACATCATTCAGCTGATTGAGCGCGCCCGGCTCCAGCGAACTGATTCGCCAGCTGCCCCGGTATTGAAAGCTTACTTTCAATATGGGCATGGCAA
>CAZEWY010000228.1:0-4798 GCA_964515945.1 uncultured Cellvibrionaceae bacterium | reverse complement strand
ATACGAAAACATGTACTTCTCCTGGATGCGCGACATTCAGGACTGGTGCATATCCCGCCAGCTCTGGTGGGGCCATCGCATTCCCGCCTGGTATGACACCGATGGCAACATCTATGTCGGCCGCAGCGAGGAGGAAGTACGCCAGAAGCATAACCTGTCCGCGGACGTGGCGCTCAAGCAGGATGAGGACGTACTCGATACCTGGTTCTCCTCCGGTCTCTGGACCTTCGGCACGCTCGGCTGGCCAGAGAATACCCCCGAACTGCAAACCTTCCACCCGACCAATGTGCTGGTGACGGGCTTCGACATCATCTTTTTCTGGGTGGCGCGAATGATTATGCTCACCCTGCACTTCCGCAAGGAAGTCCCCTTTAAGACCGTTTATGTCCATGGCCTGGTGCGCGACAGCCAGGGTCAGAAGATGAGTAAATCGAAAGGCAATGTGCTCGATCCGATCGATCTGATTGACGGCATAGATCTGGAATCCCTGGTGCAAAAACGCACCGCCGGTATGATGCTGCCCAAGCTGCAACAAAAAGTCGAAAAACAGACCCGCAAGGAATTTCCCGAAGGCATAGCGCCCTATGGCACCGATGCCCTGCGTTACACCTACTATTCACTGGCGTCCACCGGTCGCGATATCAATTTTGATGTGGGCCGTATCGAGGGCTTCCGCAACTTCTGCAACAAGCTGTGGAATGCGTCCAATTATGTGTTGATGAATACCGAGAATCACGATTGCGATCAGGACAATTCCGGTGCTTACGAGCTGTCGCTGGCGGATCGCTGGATTATCAGCCGCCTGCAACAGGCAGAGAAAGCCGTTTGCGAGGGCATGGACAGTTTCCGGCTGGATCTGGCTAGCCAGGCACTCTACGACTTCGTCTGGAAGGACTATTGCGACTGGTACATCGAATTATCCAAGCCCGTTCTGTGGGATGACGACGCAAGCGATGCCGTAAAAAAAGGTACCCGCCGCACCCTGATACGCGTTCTGGAAACCATTCTGCGTCTGGCCCACCCGCTGATGCCGTTTATCACCGAAGAACTCTGGCAGCGGGTTAAGCCATTGGCCGGACGGGACGGCGAGACCATCATGCTGGCGCCCTACCCCCAGGCGGACGAAAGCAAGATCGACCAGCAGGCCATGGATGATATCGATTGGGTAAAACGCGTGGTCCTCGGTATCCGCACCATTCGCGGCGAAATGAATATTGCGCCTTCCGCACAACTGCCAGTCTACTTCGCCAATGGCAATACCAATGATCAGCGCTGCCTCAATGATAATGCGCAGTTCATGAAGAAACTGGCCAACCTCGATAGTCTACAATGGCTGCAGGCTGGAGAAGAGCCGCCCGCGTCTGCCGCGGCCCTGGTCGGTGATCTGGAAATTCACGTGCCCATGGCCGGATTGATCGATAAAAATGCGGAGCTGGCGCGGTTGGACAAGGAATTGGAAAAGCTACAAAAAAACCTGCAGCAGATTGAAGGCAAACTTGGCAATTCAAGCTTTGTCGATAAAGCGCCCGCGGAGGTTGTGCAGAAGGAGCAGGACCGGCTGGCGGACGTCAAATCCGCGTGTCAGAAGATACAGGAGCAGAAAGAAAAAATAGCGGCTATCTAGGCCCGTCAGTGAGGATGCTTGAAGGTAAAGCCGCAGCCAACGCTGGATTCGGCCAGAACCATGAGCACCTGTGGGCGGGTGATCAGCCCCACCAGCTTGCCGTCCTGGGTAACGGGGAAAATCTTCGGCTTGTTGTTGCCCATGCGTTCCACCAGATCGATGAGCAGCATGTCCGGCGAAATCGTATAGGCCTCGTGGTTCATAACCTTATCCACGGGGACGATACCTTCGCAGTGGTAGCTGCTCACTTTCAAACTGTGGATGCAGTCCTGTTCGGACACGAACCCGATGACTTCATGTTTGTCATTGACCACGGGCAATCCGCCGACATGGTGCTTTATCAGTTGCTCGACCACCTCGTCCAGAGGCTGCTCGCTGCGAATGAACGGGGGGGCCGTATCCATGACATCGGCGATAGTCAGATTTTTCATGATGCCTCCTTTGTAGAAGTCCCGCATATCTAATAGCGATCATTTAAGGCAAAGTAGCGCGAGGCGCCGCTCTGAGCAGCTGATTTCCACCCGTTATCGGGCTATATATTTTCAGTATAGCGGAATCCTCCAACACCACAGAAAATCTGCCCTTCAGCCCTATGGCGGGAGATATGCAAGTGTTATACCTGGGAAAATCAGAAATCGAAAAAGGGAATTAGAGGGCGGTGCAGAAAGATGGAGCCGGAGGAGCCGGCCCCGCGAATGGCTTATTCTATATTGCCGTAGCTCATCAGCCGGTCATAACGTTTCTGTAACAGAACGTCTATGTCCATGGCTGATAACTGATCGACCTGTTCGGTCAAACGCGCCTTCAGGCGACGAGCCATGGCATCTATATCGCGATGCGCTCCGCCCAGTGGCTCCTCAATGGTTTCATCGACAATGCCGAGTTCTTCCAGATGCGATGAAGTCACACCCATGGCTTCGGCGGCCAGAGGGGCCTTTTCAACGGTCTTCCAGATGATGTTGGCACATCCCTCCGGAGAAATAACAAAATAGGTGGAATACTGGAGCATGTTCAGGTGATCGCCCACGCCAATCGCCAGCGCACCACCGGACGAGCCTTCGCCGATCACGGTGCACACGATTGGCGTGCGCAGGCGCGACATGACGGCCAGATTCTGGGCGATGGCTTCGCTGATGCCCCGCTCTTCACTGTCGATGCCGGGATAGGCCCCCGGAGTATCGATCAAGGTAAGAACCGGCATTTTGAAACGTTCAGCCATTTCCATCAGCCGCAGGGCTTTGCGGTAGCCCTCGGGCTTGGGCATACCAAAATTGCGGTAAACCTTGTCTTTAACACTGCGGCCTTTTTCCTCACCGATGACCATTACCGGTCTGCCGTTCAGTCGGCCCACGCCGCCAATGATGGCGTGATCGTCGCCAAAATGGCGATCGCCGTGCAATTCGTCCCAATCGTCAAACAGGCGGGGAATGTAATCGGCGCTGTAGGGTCTTTGCGGGTGGCGCGCGACCTGGACAATCTGCCAGGGCGTCAGGTGGGAGTAGATGCTCTCGGTCAGGCGCACGCTCTTTTCACGCAGCCGATCGATTTCATCACTGATATTGATGTCGTTGTCGGTGCCAACAAGCTGCAACTCTTCGATCTTGCCTTCCAGTTCAGCAATTGGTTGCTCAAAATTTAGATAATTCAAATTCATATTTCTCTATACCTGATTGCTGTAACTGTGATTGCTGTACCTGTCATTGCTGTAACTGGAACAGGCCGACCTGGATTGAAACCCTGTAGATGGGAATAACGCCGGCATTCCGAAAGATGCGCAAGTGTACCACCAGTTGCGCCGAAGCTTAAGGGCGCCAGCATCACCACAAGCGACGATGTGCCTGCAAAAGACAAAACCTAATGATAGATCAATTCTACCTGTCCGTTCCCGTAAAGCCCTCGCAAATTCTGCAAAAGTTCATCATTGGGTGTGACCAACCAGTCGCGCCCCAGGGATATATCCGCTGACACATCCGCGCGCTGGTAGCGGACGGCAACGGGACAGACACCCTGACGGTGAGGCTCCAGGACAGTGCGCAATTGCCGGGAGAAATCCAGTGGTAGCTGATCATTACGCCAGGTGATGCGGACGCCGGCGACCCGCGCCTGCCGGGCTTCACCGAGATCGGTGATGATGTCGGCGCGCATCTTCAGGCCGCCACTATAGTCGTCGTTGCTGATCTGCCCTTCGATGACCAGCAACGCATCCTTGACCAGCTTGTCCCGATTCTCGTTATAGGTATCGGCAAACACCGCCACTTCCATACGGCCGCTGCGGTCATCCAGGGTTATGAAGGCCATGGTATCGCCGCGCTTGGTCTTCATGACGCGGAAGGCCACAACCAGACCGGCGATTGTCTGCTTGTTCTTATCCGGCTTGACCTCGGCAATGCGTGACGACACCAGATGCGACAGTTCCGCATCGAATTCATCGATGGGATGGCCGGTCAGATATAAGCCGAGGGTATCGCGCTCACCATTGAGCCGCTCCTTCATGCTCCAGCGCCGCACCTGCCGGAAATCCTGATAGGCGTCGGCAACGTTATCGCAACTGGGAACCACAGCGCCAAAAAGGTCGGTCATACCGGCACTGGCGTTGGCGGCACTCTGCTCCGCGGCCTTGACTGCTTCACCAATGGCCGCAAACATAACGGCGCGATCATAGTCTTCATCGACACCGGGGCCGATTTTATCCAGCGCACCGCTGCGGATCAGCGCCTCGATCGCACGTTTGTTGACTTTGCGCGGGTCAATCCGTGCACAAAGGTCGAACAGATCCTTGAAAGGCCCCTCCTGCCGCGCCTGTATCAGGCTTTCCACCGGTCCCTCACCCAACCCTTTGATCGCACCCAGACCATAGATAATATTGTCGTCATCATCCACCGTGAATTGAAAGCCGCCGGCATTGACATCCGGTGGCAGGAGCGTCAATCCGGCGTTGCGGCACTCTTCGATAAAGGTGACGACCTTGTCGGTCTTGTCCATATCCGAGGACATGGTGGCCGCCATGAATTGAGCGGGATAATGTGCCTTCAGCCATGCTGTCTGGTAGGACACCAGGGCGTAGGCCGCCGAGTGCGACTTGTTGAAGCCGTAGCCCGCAAATTTTTCCACCAGATCGAAGATCTTGATCGCCAGATCCGGGTCGATCCCCTGCTTGGCGGCACCGGACTGGAA
>CAZEWY010000227.1:0-4807 GCA_964515945.1 uncultured Cellvibrionaceae bacterium | reverse complement strand
CACCGGTGGAAGGTGAGCAGGCCGACATCTCCCTGGAGTGGTATTTTACCGAAGGGTCGGCAATATCCGGCGCCATCTTCAAGAAAAATATCGAAGGTTTTGTTCAGGACTGGCGGGAAAAATACCCGAACGATCCGGACTCCTTGCCAACCTACCCTCGTGAAGATTTTGCAACCGGTGAATACATTGAACAACCTTTTACCGTATTTGAGCCGAAGAATCTTGATAGGGCAAAAGTTCTGGGTTACGAGTTCAGTTTCCAGCACTTCTTTAACAACGGTTTTGGCCTGACAGCGAACTACACCTATATCGATACCGAGTCCTTTATCGATGGCACCAAAGAGGGTGTTCTGGCAGGGGTACCTGATACATCCTATTCCATGACATTCCTGTATGGTACCGAGAACCTCAGCCTTCAACTTTCCGCTGATCATACCGAGAGCTTCATTACCAGCCACTGGAGTCCTCTCAATGCAACCGGCGAAACCACCTACAAATCCATTGCGGATTCCATGACCTGGGTATCAGCGTCTGGCAGCTACTCCATTACCGATAATACCGTCGTCTTTCTGGAGCTGAACAATCTGCTTAATGATAACTGGCATGCGTATCAGGGCCGCAAGGATATTCCCGGTTCATACTCCGAGTGGGGAAGAGAGGCAAATATCGGCCTGAGATATAGCTTTTAACTCAAGTTTCGGACTTCAACAACTCCATACTTAACGCTTGGCGTAGAGTGAGGTTCGATTTGGGGTAGGGCTTTCTGGAACCCTCACGAGAGGGGCCTCGTGAGGGAGCCCCCATGGATGGGTTCACGGCGTTTCCAGAAAGCCCTACCCCGAAGCGGACCGGCGCTAAAACTCCGAAACTTGAGCTTTAACACAGGCCCCAACAGGGTAACAGCAAATCGGTGTACAGACGTGCTCCTCGGGGCGGTAATACCGCCCCTTTTTTTCAAGGCATGGCAACATCGGCCACCATAAAAGAACAGTACAACGCTGGAAAGAACTGGAAACAGAGGATTGATCAATGAAACAGTTGAGTCTCCGCCACCTATTGTCGATATTGATTATGGTCTGCGGTTTGTCAGCCGGTGCATTCGCTACAGACGCCAACAAAGGCCAGGGCGGGGAAAAGCTGTCCCTCGACGGAACGCCATTGCTGGCGACCCCACCCATGGGCTGGAGCAGCTGGAACAATTTTGGTGTGGAAGTGAGCGAGTCTTTGATCATCGAAACCATTGACGCCATGGTTGCCAACGGCATGCGCGATGCAGGTTATATCTATGTCAACATCGACGACGGTTGGCAACGCTATAAAGGAAAGCGTTCGGATTTTCCGCTGGAATATGATCCCGAGAAATTTCCACGTGGCATAAAGTATGTTGCGGATTATGCCCATGAACATGGCATGAAACTCGGTATTTATTCCGGGCCGGGTGAAACTACCTGTGCAGGCTACACCGGCAGCATTAATCATGTTAAAGAAGATGCCGCACTTTTCGCGTCCTGGGGGGTGGACTACCTCAAGTACGACAGCTGCTGTTCCCATAAGGATACGAGCAAAGCGGTGATGAAGAAGATTGTATCCACCATGTCGTCCGCCTTGACGAACCAGGAAAGGCCGCTCGCCCTGCATGCCTGCCACTGTGGCTGGGCGGACATCTGGGAATGGGGTAAGGAAGCCGGGGCCAATGAGTGGCGCATCGGCCAGGATATCTCCGACGATTTTGATTACCCGGACAACCGCGAAGGCTACTACTTCGATGTGCTGGACATGATTGATCGTGGCGTCGGGCTCGAAAAATACACCGGCCCTGGCCACTGGAATGATTATGACATGCTGATTGTCGGGCTCAATGGCCAGAGCCGCGAGCTGGTTGGCGCCGGTGCGTCGAACATTGAATACCGGACCCATTTCAGCATGTGGGCGATACTGTCGTCACCGCTACTCACCGGTACCGATGTCAGAGACCTTGATGAGTACACACTGGCAACCCTGACCAATCGCGAAGTGATTGCGTTGAATCAGGATCCGCTGGGTATCCAGGCATCACGGGTCGCTGTCCATGGGGATATGCAGGTTTTTGCAAAGCCCATGGCCGATGGCAGCTGGGCGGTCGCCCTGCTCAACCGTGAAGGCACCACCATTGATTATACTTTTGATTGGCGCGAGTTACTGGACCTTGACTGGAAAGCGGCCAGAATTCGAGATCTTTGGGATCACCAGGACAGCGTGTTCAAGGATGACTATCAGGTGGAAGTTATCGGTCACGGAGCAAAAATGCTTCGGCTTTATCGTTCATAGATGATCCCCGGTAGAGTATCCCGGTAAACCAAACTATAAACCAACCTTGGGCTGGAAGAATTATGGAATCGAAATCGTGGTTAGTATACGCATTGGCAACAACCTTGTTCTGGGGTGTCTGGGGTGCATTTGCGGGTGCTCCGGCTGCAAATGGTTTCCCAGAGACGCTGATCTATTGTGTCTGGGCGCTGACCATGATTCCACCCGCCCTGTTCGCGTTAAAGCGTGTTAACTGGAAGCTGCAATACGATGCGCGGTCGGTAACCCTTGGTTGCATCATAGGGCTGCTTGGCGCAGGTGGGCAGATGGTGTTGTTTCATGCGATTACGATCGGCCCCGCGTACTTGATCTTCCCGATTATTTCTCTGTCACCTGTCGTGACCATTGCGCTCTCATTTTTATTCCTGAAGGAAAGAACGGGAAAGCTGGGCAGCCTGGGCATTGTTCTGGCGCTCTGTGCCTTGCCACTGTTTGAATACTCCCGCACGACGGGTGGCTCGGACTACGGTGTACTCTGGTTTGTTCTGGCACTGTGCATCTTCGCCGCCTGGGGGCTACAGGCATTTTTTATGAAGGTCTCCAACGAGTCCATGAATGCCGAGAGCATCTTCTTTTACATGACGGTGACGGCCTTGTTGTTAATTCCGGTGGCGTTAATGATGACGGATTTTTCTCAGCCCATTAACTGGAGTGCAAACGGTCCGTGGCTGGCGGCGGTGACTCAGATCCTGAATGCGGTGGGTGCACTTTGCCTGGTATACGCCTTTCGTTACGGAAAGGCGATTGTGGTATCGCCATTGACCAACGCCGGAGCACCGCTCATGACGTCCGTCATTGCGCTCATCATCCTCGGTGCCATGCCACCGACCACGAAAATCATCGGCATCGTTCTGGCCATTGCGGCAGCGTTTCTATTGGCGCTGGAGCCGGAAGATAAAGATGTGATTGCCGCTAAAACGGCGGGAGAAAAAACCACTTACTAATTAGGCATATGGAAAGGATACCCCTTGTTTCTGACCGTCAGAAAGAGGGACCTTCCCACCAGCCTCGGTAAGTGAGCAAAGAAAGAATTTTCAAGGTGTATCTGAAAATCGTAGATCAAGCCAATAACTAAAACTGACATTGCGAGGTAAGGAATATCATGAAAAATTCAAAAATGCTTCATATTGCCCTGGCGGCGTTGCTCTACTCACTACTCGGATACGCCCAGGCGGCGGTCACAACCCTGTATGTGGACAGCGCCAATGTAACCCGTGGTTCCATCAGCAATCAGGGACTTGCGGTTCTGGACGACCTTGAGCAATCCGGTTATCAGGATTCATGGTCCACCTATATTGAGGCGGCCCCGGACAGCGCGAGATTCAGTGGCGAGTTTATTTTCTTTTACACACCTTCGAGCGGTACAGAGGTGGTCGAGCAAATCACAGTGAAAACCAACACCCTGGGAGAAACCATCAACAATCAGCGCTGGTTCTTTCAGATTCGCAACTTCGCGGACGGTAGCTGGGAACTGCTCGGTGACAATGATAACGCGAATTCCTGGATGTGGTTTCAGCGGGTTTTTTCCATTACCACAAACGCGACGGATTACATCAACAGCAATGGAAAAATACGCATTCGCTATAGATCCAATAACAGTTACGACATCAGTAATATTGACCACCTCGTGGTTGAAGTTACCGCTGAAGAAAACGGCGGCGGGACGGGAAACTGGTGGCAACCGTCACCCAATGACAACCTGACCTGGCAATGGCAGATCAACGGCACGCTGGATACCAGCTTCGACGTTGATATGTACGATGTGGATTTGTTCGATACCAGTATCAACGATATACAAACACTGCAATCCGTCGGTCGCGTCGTGGTCTGCTATTTCAGCGCGGGAACCTATGAAGGCTGGCGGCCGGACTGGCAGAATTTTTTCCCGTTCATTACCGGAGAAAGCTAGAGCGGCAATGAGCCACCCTTTGCCGGCAACATGGCCCAGTGGGATGAACGCTGGCTGGATATTCGCCGCATTGATCTGCTCGGCCCGATTATGGAAAGCCGGCTGGACCTCGCTGTGACTAAAGGTTGTGACGCCGTTGAGCCGGATAACGTGGATGCCTACACAAACCTGAGCGAAGTCAATCTGCCGCTGACTTATCAGGACCAGATTGCCTACAACGAATGGTTGGCCCAGGAAGCTCATGAACGGGGCCTGTCGATAGGCTTGAAAAATGATGTGGGCCAGCTGGCTGACCTCGTTGACGACTTTGACTGGGCGCTGAACGAGCAGTGCTTTCAATACAACGAATGCAGTGGCTATTCCGTATTCACGGCGGCCGGCAAGGCCGTGTTCGGCGTTGAATACATTGATTACATTAACCAGGGAGCCTCCCCTCCGGCAACCTTCTGTCCGAACGCAAATGCCATGCAGCTCTCCTGGTTACAGAAAAAGCTGGCGCTCGATGCCTGGCGAATCGGGTGTGAGGACTATTAACCGCCAATAGCTCTCCAC
>CAZEWY010000226.1:0-4815 GCA_964515945.1 uncultured Cellvibrionaceae bacterium | reverse complement strand
AGGGTTATATAGAGATTACTTAATGATGTAGTTATTGTTAATGGGATGAGTCTATGTGGAGAAGCCAAAAAAACTCTTTATTATCAATAGGGTATTCGGATGATAACGTCTGTTTGAACCCTGTTTTGGCTGTCCATAGCACCCCTGTTAGCTTGGGGACAGAATGAGACTTTACGCACAAGGCGAAAAAATGACCATCTGGTCTGTGGGTACTTTTGACAGATCTCCACAGATTGGTCAGGGGGAGTTCCTGGTTTTATTCACAATCTGTTCCTCGATCCGGGCAACCTGTGGGTAAGTTGGGAATATGATGGGGGTACAGCGGGCTCGACCCCGGTAAGGGGGCAGCGGCTGGTTGGTGATAACCTGGTCAGGAAGTTAAGATTTTTTAAGGGAATCCGTGCGCACAAGGTCTGCCACCGCTTGGGCGGACAATGGACGATGAAAGAAATAGCCTTGCGCAGACCCGCATTCGACCTGTTTGAGAAAATCGAGTTGCTCCGCTGTTTCAACACCCTCGGCCACCACTTTCAGACCGAGTTTTTCGCACATTGCGATAATCGCCTGAACAATGGCACAGTCCTCGGCATCCTGGGGTAGGCCCTTTACAAATTCCCGATCGATTTTGAGGATATCCACCGGAAAGCGCTTGAGATAGCTCAAGCTCGAATATCCCGTGCCGAAATCATCCAATGCCACGGAAATACCCAGATCGCGCAATGATGACAGTATCGCCCGCGCCGCATCGGGATCCTGCATCAGTGCCGTTTCGGTGATTTCGATTTCCAGGCAGGTGGGGGGCAATTCGAACTCTTCGAGCAGCTCACGGATTAATTGCGGCATTCCCTTGTGTCGGAATTGATGAGCTGAAAAATTGATAGCGACCGGCCATAAAGGCAATCCCTCCTCCCGCCATTGACATATTTGTCGGCAGACCTCCCGTAATACCCAGTCGCCGATTAGCATAATCAGGCCCGATTCCTCCGCAATCGGTATAAAAGTCATGGGACTGACCGGACCCACCCCTGGCCGGTTCCAGCGAAGCAGCGCTTCCATGCCGACCATTCGGCCGTCCATGGAGACCTGCGGTTGATAATGGATTTGAAATTCATTCCTTTTCAGCGCTTGTTCGAGTGCCCGGTCCAATGCCAGCTTTTCCTGCAGGGCTGAGCGCATTTCTGTCTTATAGGAGAGAAAGGAATTTCCGACAATCTTCTGTGCATGGTGTAGTGCCATGGCGGCATTATTTAATAATTGTTCCGGTTCACTACCGCCGGAGCCCATGGAACTGCTTCCGATACTGACCGTGATTCCATATTCATATCTGGCCAACTTGAAGGGGCGATTGAACAGGGTGAAAATGGTTTCCGCCATGGCATTCGCCGCTGAGTCTCCGTCAACATTGGGACATACCACCACAAATTCATCGGCAGCCAACCGAGCCACCATATCTTCCGGACCGGCGGCCTGGCATAGCCGTTTTCCCACTTCGACCAATAGACCATCCGTGGTCGCCACTCCCAGATCGTCATTGATTTCCCGGAAACGGTCGATGTTCACATTGAACACGGAAAGTCCTTTTTCCGCTTTTTTATCGGATTCAACTTGCTTGTTTTCAATTTTTCTGCATTTAACGAGAGCGAACAGCCTTTCCACCAGGAGCACCCGATTGGGTAATCCGGTCAGGGGGTCGTAATTGGTGAGGTAGTGGATTCTCTCCTGCGCCTGACGGTGGCTACGCCGGTTGGCGCTATCGCGCAGTTCACGTGTAATGGCGGGTGCCAGACGGCTAAAATTCCCCTTGATGAAATAATCCTGGGCTCCCAGTCTCATGGCCTCAACCGCGTTGGCTTCCCCCATGGTCCCCGACACGAAAATGAAAGGCACGTCGGGATCGTATTGTCTGACCAGTGTCAGGGATTCATGGCCGCTGAAGGTCGGCATGCTGTAGTCTGAAAAAATGATATCCCATTTTTCAGCCAAGACCTCCAGCAGGGCCTGCTTGTTGTCGACGCAGAGATACTCGGCCTGGAAACCGCTCTTTTTGATGGCATTCTGCAGGAGCAGCGCATCATCTGGATTATCCTCAATAATGAGTGCGCGGAAATCTGTGGTTGAAGACATGGCCTGCATTCCTCTTGAGACAGTACATGGCGAATTTTTTATTGGGGTGGGAGTTCGTTCAGAAGCAGCCAGTACAAGCCCAAGTGACCGACGGCCTCGGAGAATTCATTGAAATCGATCGGTTTGCGAACATAACTGTTGGCACCGGAGCTGTAGCCGTCAATAACATCTCGTTGTTCACCGGAGGAGGTGAGAATAACGACAGGGAGTAGTTTAGTTATAGTATGGGCCCGAATGCGCCGCAAAACTTCCAGGCCATCAATTTTGGGGATCTTCAGGTCGAGCAGGACAACCGAGGGACGCTGATTGCTGTTTTTCCCCGGCGCGAAGAGGTACTCGAGAGCTTCGACACCATCCCGTGCAATGGTTATCGGGTTGTCTATCTTCATTTTTTGAAATGCGCGAAGAGCCAGCGCTTCGTCATCGGGGTTGTCTTCTACAAGCAAAATGGACCGATTATTCATGATGTTGGCTCTTGGGACAGGGGATTGAGGGGAAGAGTGAAATAAAATGTAGCGCCCTGGCCGACAACTGCGTCAGCCCAGATCTGACCGCCGTGGCGGTGGATGATACGTTGTACGGTTGCGAGCCCCACGCCGGTACCTGGATAGTCTCTGCTGTGGTGCAGGCGCTGAAAGGCGCCGAACAGTTTGCCTGCGTATACCATATCAAATCCCGCGCCGTTGTCACCTATACAATAGAAGGTAGACCCTTCTTGCGTTCCTGTCCCGAATTTAATGGTGGCTTTCGCAACTTTTCCGGTGTACTTCCAGGCATTGCTCAGCAGGTTTTCAAGAGCGATCTGTATCAACTGTGGGTCGCCGACCGCCGACATGTCTTGTTCGACTTCTATATGGATTTGCCGGTTGGGGTCCCTGGACCTGAATTCTTCGAGTATTGCTTCGGCCATGGATGTTAAGTCAATTCTCTCCATGTTGATGGATGCCTGGCTTACCTTGGCGAGTTTCAACAGATCATCAATCAGACGTCCCATGCGCTGGGCGGCGGTGCGTACCCGATTCAGATAATCCTGGCCCTGGTCGTCGATTGCCGTGGAGTAATCCTCAAGGAGAGCCTGACTAAAGCCGTCGATCGCGCGCAGGGGCGCTCTCAAATCATGAGATACGGAATAACTGAAAGCTTCGAGTTCGCGGTTGGCCCGTTCCAACTCTGAAGTTCTTTCAGCAACGCGATTTTCCAGCTGTTCGTTCGATGTTCGCAATGCGGCACTGCGGATTTCCACTTCGGTGAGAAGATCGTTGAACGCATCCACAAGGTAGCCAACTTCGTCATTGGTTGATTTTGTTGCCCGGAGGCCAAAATTGCGTTGTTCAATAACTTGGCGGGCCAATGATGTGATGCCCAGGATTGGTCGTGTGACCTGCTTCTGCATTTGCCAGGAAAGGAGCATGGATACGACGAGTGCCAATAACATCAATGCGAAGACAATACCGGCATATTGCCAGAGCCGGTCATAAAGCTGATAGTTGCCTGCTATGAATATAGTGCCTAAAAGCTCGCCATCTCGCTTGATATTCCGAAATACCAGCAGTTGCTCGTTGACAACCCGTTGCCCATCGACACCGGGAACCTCCACGGGTAAAACGGTGTCGGGATTTCTGCTGAAGCTGGCGAATAGCGAACCTTCGGCATCATATACAGCGGCTATTTGAATCCCGGGGCGGGACTCGAGCACCGCGAGACTCTGTGTTGCCAGCTTTTGATCACTGAATTCCAGGGCCGGAATAACCGACAGGCCCACGACCTTGCTCTGTGTTGCCAGGTCTTCAAGGGTTCTTTCGTGATAATCGCGTAGGTCGTTGAGTATGAGGGCCGCCCCGAATATCATCAGTGCGGACGAAGTTGTTAATATAACGTTTCTGAAAATTTTTCCTTGTATCGAAGTCGTGTTCGCGTCTGCCGTCATGGGGCACCCCGTACGACACGGGCGACTCTGAGTAGCTGTGCACTGAGATATAAATCCCTTTGCTGGGCGGCTTCCAGATTGATATCGAACCGGACGCGTTCGTCCTCAATGACGAAGCCGATTATTCCTCCAGAATCCAATCCGGCATTGTTTTCGGTAATGATCAGCGTCGGCTTTCCCTGTGTTTGTGAAATCAGTTGTGGTATCTGGTGATCGTATGACTGCCCAATAAAAAGCAGGTGTAGTTGTCCGGGATATTCGTCAGTCATTTGCTTTACTTCGATGATTCGATGGTGAATCCTTCTGTCGCTGGTGGCACTGCGGAGAATATCCACGAAATGCGGCGATGCCGCCACCCCAATCACAATCGGGCTTTCTTCATTTTCAAAGGTATTTTCAGGCCAGCCGACGTATTGGCCAAATTTATAGACAAATGCGGCTTTTATCTCCTCTTCAAGAGACACACGGTCGTTGCCGGCCGCACTCGCATTCGACAAACTGTAAAGCACGGCAAGGAGCAATACGCAGGGCGCCAAACCCAATCTTAACCGGGTAACCCGATTCTTTTCAGGAATCATCCGAGACGCCATAACCGGAAGTTTTGCATTGCAATAGTCACTCAAAGCCATTATTTTTAAAGGGCCAGCTGCTGGTAAAGGTGTTGGAAGTATAAAGAAGTTATAAACATTTCCATGTCGAGTTTTAATTCATATATAGGTTAAATGTAATTCGAGACTTCATCATAGAATAACCCTCCCTGTGGG
>CAZEWY010000225.1:0-4851 GCA_964515945.1 uncultured Cellvibrionaceae bacterium | reverse complement strand
GTCATCAATATCATAAACATTCTCGTCACCCTGATACTCCAGGACCAGTGCCCGCATCATGGGCATCCCGGTTTTGTGCATTCTGTAGGCTTCGCTATAGATGTACGGAATAAACCGGTATCGCATCCGATCGTATTTTTTGAAAATCCGCTCGGCTTCCTTCCCATAGTTCCAAGGTTCTTTATATCCGGGATGATCCATACCAAAGAGATGCGCAACAGGACTGAATAGCCCAAACTGGGTCCAACGAATATAAAGCTCCGGATCAGCTTTATGCTCGAACCCACCCATATTATGGGACCAATAGCCGACGCCGGAGAGTCCGATATTAAGACCGGCGCGAATAACGGGTTCAAAGTACTGCCACTCGCTCGGCCAGTCGCCGGCCCAGATATAGGGGTATCTCTGAATACCGGCATAACCTTCACGGGTCAGGGTGAAGCCGCGCATTTCATTATGCTCACTAAAGCGTTCAAAAGGGGCTTTGGCGTAGGCAATTGGAAACAGGTTGTGCAAACGTTCCGCCTCTTTCCCGGTAGGCCCTGTCTTGTCGCTCTCATTCGCCTTTCGCCCAAAGGCGCTGCCTTCATCGGTCTTGAAGAACATGGCTCCCTGAGAAACCACTTTCATGGCTGCGTTTTCCCACCACCAGTCAACGGCGTCCGCATCAAAGAAGTTGACAAATTCTCCCGAATTATTGGGCTCCGGATAGACCACGCCGGCTTCCCGAGCCCGGTCCAGAAGATTGTATTTTTCGCCATTATCGTAACGCGGGCGCACGTGAACGCCCACCATGTTATATCCCATGTCATAGAGTGAGTTGAACATGGCTTCCGGGTCATCAAAAGTATCACGCCATTCAAACGTAGTGGCGCCACTTCCCCCGTGCTTACCAAACATTCGCCAGGTCGAATCCAGATGTAACACGTCCGCAGGTATTCCTTTCTCACGGAATTTTCGTCCTAAATTGACGACATAATCGGTCGACGTATGTTCTTCGTGGTCCCAGGTTCCGCCGCTGTAGGTTCCGACATGCAGGCCGTGAGCAAATTTAGGCAAAAGAGGTGATTTTCCTGTAACCGACGTATACAGGTTCAGGATGGCGGGAAATTCGGGGCCATACATAAAGTAGTAATCCATCTCCCCTCCTTCAGCTTGAAAGGAGTAGGCCTCCGGGTTGGTGTACCCCATATCCCAGTTTGTGGTATAGGGCGTATGGAAAAATATGCCATAGCCGCGTGTGCTCATGAAAAAAGGAACCGGACTGTAGTTGGCTTCCAGAATATTGTAAGCGCCGACAATATGAGGTAGACCAATACCACGACCAACGGTGAGGCTTAGCTTTTTTCCGCGCTGGTTGAAAAAGTCCATGCGCTGACCAAAGCCGAAGAACTGCTCATCATCATGCAATTTCTTTCGGACGGATACACCGTCTCCTTCCCGGGTTATTCCCAAAGAATTACTACCAATCCTTTCGGTGGATAATAATTTCCCTTCAGAGGAATAAAATTCAACCAGCAGCGGAGATTTGTAAACCCGGACTTTTAAATCCTTTGTTTCGAACTCAAAAAACTCTTCCTCTTCCGTAGATCGAACATCTACCGGCGGCCAATCATCCTTAGCAAGCATCAATCCCAGTGATTTCCCTTCACCGAATTTCCGGTCCCAACTGCTTCGTACACGAACCATGGAAGGTGTACAGAACTCAATTTGGATATCTGCATTATCCGCGGAAAAAAGAACGATATTTCCCTCTATTTTGACATCTGACTGCATATCTCCAAGCCCGCTCCTGGCCTCAACATCTCCTATCAAAAGGAGGCCGGTCAAAAAGCTGCAGATACCGGCGCCAAATTTCCATGAAGTGCCTCGGCATTTACCCATATCAAGCACCATATTGACTATATGCATATCGTCGAATCTATTTATTGGAAAGGGAGTAGACGCGGAAATTTCTATAGCGAAAATGTGTCCATTTCATCTGCCGGAAACCAATCTTACCGGCACCGAGCGCAGTTCCCGTATCAACACCGTCGACAATCGGGGTGGTGTCTGTATAGTCAATCACCTTTCGCTCATCAACATACAGGCGCACCCGCGGACCTTCCTTTACCAAGGATATCTGATGGGAATCCATTGATTCTGTAGGTATGCCTTCGCTTCCCTGTTGCAATAAACTGAAGGTGTTGTTTTTACGCAAGTTGGCGTGACCGCGATCCGGATTGTGCGCTGCGTTGGCGTAATAGGAAATGTGGTAGCTTTTAATACTGCCTTCGGTGTACTGGGTGAAGGTACCGTTCCGCGGCGGCAGGCTGGGATCAAAAATGTCTTCGCCGTTAACTCCTCGCGCAGCCATAAACACAATGACCAGACCGGCATCTGTTTCCAGGTTCTGAGCCTCCCAACTGGCGATGAATGAATCAGGGAAATCTTTTGGGGCCCAAAACACGTGATGCCCGGCCTCGTCGGGAGAATACATCTCCATCCAACCCTGTTTGAATTCCAGCTTGCCGGGGCCTTCCATTATCCAGTCGGACACGGATTTTTGTGAGGCCATACTGGTCTGGTAGAGCAACTTTCCGGGCTCTGGAATTGAGTCACTGATTTCTTTTGCCTGCTGCGCTGATGACGCCGGCGCTGCGAGCGTTACCAACAGCACCAGCAATATGGAAAGGCTCTGCTTAAGGGCTCCAAGGGCGCGGTTGAATCTGGCAATGGAAACAATAGTTTGTGCGAACATAATTAATTTTCCTCTGATAGCCTACAGCTGGCTGTATAAAAGGCGGGAAGTTGAGCTGGTGGAATCCTGAAGCTGAAGGCTTTTCGGCAGGGTTAATCCAGATGAAACACCCTGATTAAAGGTATGGAGTTCGGGCTCCTGTCCGCTTCGGTTTCCATGATGTCCGCCATATGGCGCCACCACTTCTGCATCACGGCAGTCTGTGGCAGTTCGTCCATGCGGTGATCCGCCGCGCGCTTCAGAACTCCGAACAGCTGCAGGGTTTGCGGATGCAGAAATATTGAATAGTCCGAGATTCCGGCAGCCCGCAATTCATCCACCAGATCCGGCCAGATCTCGTCATGGCGACGCTCGTATTCAGCTTCGCAGCCAGGCTTCAGCTGCATCACGAAGGCAATTTTTTCCATGGTCAAGCTCCAGGGCGTTGTCGCTGTTCAAGGCCGCACATCACGTGCGGCCAACGGAGTTGTTACCCCACATCTTGTCATAGGGGTAGCCCGCAAGATCTTCCACGATATTCTGGCTCTCGACCGAGGACGGCGTCCGCTCTCCCTGCTTGAAGCGTTCTATTTCCGCCATCAGAACGGAATGCGTGTGATTTGAGAGCCGGAATTTGGTGGATACCCAGAATCCCAACAGCAGAACCACCACCGGCCCGATCACCAGCGTGGCAACAATGGTTGTCACCGCATCGGCGGACTGGATATCGGAGTTGGAAACAAAGCCACCCGCTTCAAGGACGATGCCGACAAACATCACCGCAGCCGCCTGTGTCGCCTTGCGAATAAAAGTCATGACGCCGGCAAAACTACCTTCGCGTCGACGCCCGGTGACGATCTGGTCAACATCAGCCATATAGTTGTAGGTGTTCCAGGGAATATAGTTGAGTGCACCGCGCCCAAGTCCCGCCAGAACCAGAGCACCCCCCAGCAGGTACAGGTTGAATGTATCGGTCAGCGCGAAAACCCCGAGCAACGCGAATATGCCCACAATATAAAAACTGACCGCGATACGATATCCCGGTCCCGGACCAAGACGCACCACTACGGGAATGGCCACTGCCACGGCAAGCAGTTGCGCCAGATAGGTCAGCCCCATCATTTGCGAGGCGATGGCTACGGAGCCGCCAATGGCAAATACCACAAAATAAGTGAACGCGGCGTTAAAAATATCCTGACTGATATAGCCACCCAGATACAAACCCAGGTGCAGGCGGAACGCGCGTATGCGCAGAGTGGAAGACAGGTTTTTGAACAGTGCCTTTAAGGTTCCCATAACGCTCCAGTCGCTCGCTTGTTCTTTGTCGGCGGCGGGTATATCGGCGTAGTCACGTTCCCAGGTAAATGCCCATGTTGTAAATACCACTATCATGAATGCAATGGAGAAAATGATTCCCATGATCAGGAAGGTGCTAGAGGCCTCCTTGCCGCCGGCTACGCTGACGATCCATGCCGGCAAAATTCCCGCAAATATTGCGGAGACCTGACCGGTCAGGATTCTCGCACCGGCGAGCTTGGCACGCTTTCCGAAGTCGTCTGTCATCTCCGCTGCGAGGGTTTCGTAGGGAATGATTACCGAGGCGTACAACAGCTCAAAGAAGACGTAGGTCAACAGATAGTAGAAGTAATGTTGGCCAGAAATCCACATTAGGGCAAAAATCGGCATTAACGGGACCGCTGATATCAAAAACACTCGCCGACGACCAAAACGCCGCCCTATTCGGGTCTTCCCCAGGCCATCGGAAATATGACCAATCAGGGGACTGGCGACAGCATCGAGTATTCGGGCTATTGCAAAAATAGACGCCGCCTGCACCGTGCTAAGACCACAGAAGGTCGTGTAGAAAAATAATATCCAGCCACTGATAACGGCCATTGAGCCGGCTCCCAACACATCGTTGAGGCCATAAGCGACATAGTTAACGGGTTTGAGTTCGCGCTTTTTCATTATTACTATCCAGGCATGTCGTGAAAATAAATCAAATGTAATGGTTCATGAATTCAACCAGCAGTAGAATCGCCATGGACTGACCGTAGGGCATGGACGTCAGCGGTATATCGCGATAACCCTGAAGGTCGTCAAACACCGGCGTGCCGAAAGACACCTGCTGC
>CAZEWY010000224.1:0-4852 GCA_964515945.1 uncultured Cellvibrionaceae bacterium | reverse complement strand
TTATGAATTTCTGGAATCAAGCGGGAAACCCTGTGCCTATTTCAACAGCCTGTTAGAATCTGTAGGTCCCCTCCAACGCAATAGTACGCGGACGTTTTACAAAGCTGTAGTGGGTATTGGTATCAAACGAGCTGTCCGATAGAGGCGCATTGGCCGAGTAGGATATGGTGTCTTCATCCAGCAGGTTCTTGCCGAGCAGGGCGATGGTCCAGCTTTCGGCATCCAGTGCCAGGCGCAGGCTGACCATGGTCTGGGAGTCAATCGTGCCCTTGGGGTCCAGGTTGGTGTGTACCTGTTGTTCAGCGACATGCTGAATGTCCAGAGCGCTCAGTACCATCCAGCCGTTGCTCAGGGGCTGGTTGTAGTCCAGCGTCAGGTTCATGGTGTAGTCGGGGGTGTAGACGCCTTCCTTGCCAGTGTAATCACAGGTGGGTGGTGTTGAATCGTCACCGTCGGCGTCGGTGGCTCCGGGCTGGTCGGCGTAGCAATTACCGTTCTGGAAGTCGAGGTATTCAAAATCCAGCCAAGCGAGACCGTAGCTTGCGGAGAAGTTTTCATTGAAGAGCCAGCGGCCGTCCATCTCGATGCCCTGTACCCGGGTTTCCTTGGCGTTGCCCACGTTGAAGCCGACAGCGCCATCGAACTGGCTGATCTGCAGATCATCATAGTCAGTGCGGTAAAGTGCGGCATTGATCTCTCCGCGGCCACCGGCCAAACCGGATTTTAGACCCAATTCATATGCCGTCGCGCTCTCTTCTTCAAATTCGAAAGAGGCCTCATTATTGGAGCGAGGGTCAAACCCGCCGGCTTTAAAACCTTTGGTGAAACTTCCGTACAGCATGGTATCTGTATCAAGATCATATTCAACAGTCACCAAAGGCGTGAATTTCTTTTCGCTCCGTGAGTCGGAAATATCGTGCCCTGGTCCCTGTTCGGTTTCTGCTCTGAACAGCTCGGAGTGGGCGTACATTTCACCAAGAATACTGTTGGAAATAATGTCGCCTGTGGTGATGTCGAAGATGTTCATGGTCTTGTGAGCACTTTTGTCCTCTTGTGTATAGCGCCCGCCCCCTGTCAGATGCCAGCGTTCGGTAATATTCCAAGTGGCTTGCGCGAATATTGCCCAGGATTCAGAAGATTGCGCGAAATCCTTGAGATCCCCTGTATTGGCGAGGAGACTCGCGTCGAAATATGCAGGTACATCATTTGCCGTATTCAAGCTGCCATCGGGATTCTGGTCGCTGTTTAAACGGTCTATCTTTGTTCCTATGGCTGGGATTAGTACAGAAGTCGAATTGATAAAAAATTGGTCGCTATAGGTCTGATCGTATTCCTGATAAAAGGCACCAGCCAGCCAGTCCACCGTTTCACCGCCTGGTGATGTCAGGCGGATTTCCTGGCTGAATTGTTCATAATCTTCCATCAGGTCAACGCTGAAGACATTGGCGGCGGTGTAGTCACAGTCGCACTGCTCGAAGTAGTCATAGCCCAACCACCCGGAAACCAGGGTCAAAGTGTTGGCGCCGAGTTTATAGTCGGCCGTAAGCGTCAATTTGCTGACTTCGTTCTCGCTGACTTCCGGCGCATTGGTGTGGCGTACATAGTTGAGTTCGGATTCGTAGTTTTCAGGCCCCAGGGCGCTTAACAGCTGCAGGTATTGGCCATAGGTGAGGCCGGTAACTTCGTTGGGCTCGTCCAATGAAATTTCGAATTGTCGGCCGTAAACGTCGAAACGGCTTTCTTCGGCGGTCAGCAGGATATTCAGTTTGTCCGTGGGTGCCCAGTCGAGGGAGGCGCGCACGGCTTTTTCTTCCTGTTCCGCGTCGGTTTCGCCGGTGTAGTGATTGTCAATGTAACCCTCATCTTCATAAGTGCGCACTGCCAGGCGGCCGTTGAGGGCGTCGGTCAGAGGGCCGGAGAGCACCGCATTGATTTCCTGCTGTTCATTTTCAAATTCATAGCTGGCGCTGACTTTGCCCTGGAAATCTTCCGTAGGCTTGGCGGTGGTCAGATTGAGCGCGCCGGCGATGCTGTTCTTGCCAAACAGTGTGCCCTGGGGACCGCGCAGGACTTCGGCGCGCTCCAGATCGAAGAAGGGCGCGCGGAACAATTGCGCGCGGCCGTGGTAGATGCCGTCGATGTACATGCCCACGGATTGTTCAAAACCCTGGCTGTTGCCCGAGCCTATGCCGCGAACCCGTAGCTGTGTGCTGATACCTGTCTCGGTCAGGTGAATGTTCGGAATCAGCGAGGTGAGATCTTCGAGGTTTTCGATACCCGCATTCTCCAGTTTTTCGCCACTGACGGCGGCGACGGAGAGCGGTACGTCCTGCAGACTTTCCACACGCTTTTGCGCCGTAACCTGAACTTCTTCCAGCATCAGATTGCCGGCATCGGTCTGACCCAATGCGGATTGTGACAAAAGAGCAGCGATGGCGAGTGCGAGAGGTGTTTTAACAGAGTACGAACTGGGCATAGTAATCACCTTGATATTGTTTTCTTATTCCTGACCGCTTGATCGTGAAACTCGGGGTTCAGTATAGGGCAGACTGCCAGTGTTTGGGGTTGAGCTCGTCGACAACCTCCCTCTTTATGAATTTGTTTTGAGTTTGACGTGGCCGGAAGTCCCACCACGGCTATTTTGGCCTGTCGGACAGGCGATTCCTGGAGATGATATACTACTTCGATTGACAATATGGCAAAAAGCCATACCACAACCAAAGGTGTTAGTAGTTTGATAGGTAAATTGTTTAAGCGCAAGCGCGTCACAGAACCGCAATCTGAGACGCGATCTGAACCAAGATCTGAGCCCAAAAAGGGCGTGAATCCATCCGCTCAGGCGTCCGAGGCCAGGCGCACCAATGGCGGCAGGGGTAATGCCAAGGCCAATGGCAGATCCCCCGAAGCCTCCGATAACTCCGGTGGGCAGAAAGCGCGGCGACGCGGCGGACGACGGCGCGGCGGACGCAATACCTCCGGCCGACGCGGCGCGGAGCGAAATCCGGCGGGCGCGGATATGCCGAGCCAGGTCGCCACTGAACAAGCCTCGGACAAGGTCGGGAATGTGCCTGTACAGGCAGCGCGATCCTCTGCGCCGAAAGCAAAAGGCGCTTCCCATTCCAGGGACTCCCAGCCAATCCATGATGAATCCGCCGCTCCGGCCACGGCTTCGTCAACTGTAAGTGAGAAATCCACCTCCGATGCCACTGTAAAGGGAAAGCCAGGCAAAGCCCCATCGGCGCCCTGGAGCCGCGAGAACTTTGTCGTACCCCCGGTAGACGACAAGACCCGCTTTCACGACCTGGGCCTGTCCGACAGCTTGCTCCACGGTATTCAGGATCTGGGCTTTGAGTACTGCTCGCCCATTCAGGCTCAGGCATTGCCGCAAAGCCTGGTAGGCCACGATGTGCTGGGCAAGGCACAAACGGGTACGGGAAAAACGGCGGCGTTTTTGATCACGCTCATCGAGGATCTCTTGAAAAATCCGCTGCAAGGCGAGCGCTTTGCCGGCGAAGCGCGAGCGGTGATCATAGCGCCTACCCGGGAACTGGTGATGCAGATCGGTCAGGACGCGGAAGCTCTCTGCAAATACACCGACCTGCATGTCCACACCCTGGTGGGCGGCATGGACTACACCAAGCAGCAGCGCCGTTTGCATGACGTACTGGTCGACATACTGGTGGCGACACCGGGACGCCTTCTGGATTTCTGCGGCAACCAGGACGTGCATCTCGATCAGGTGGAGTTTCTCGTTATCGATGAAGCCGATCGCATGCTGGACATGGGTTTTATTCCTCAGGTGCGCCGCATTGTCGGCCAGACACCACGCAAGACCCACCGCCAGACGCTGATGTTCTCCGCCACCTTCTCCAGTGATGTGCTGCGTCTGGCGGATCAGTGGATGCTGGATCCGGTATCCATCGAAATCGAACCCGAATCCATCGCCACCGACACGGTGGAGCAACATGTCTATCTGGTCGCCGGCGATGAAAAGTTCGCCATGCTGTACAACATATTGCAGCGCCCCGGCGTTGATACCCTGATCGTGTTTGCCAACCGCCGCGATGAGTGCCGCGATCTTCATGCCCGGTTGCGTAAGCACGGCATCAAGGCAGGGCTATTGTCCGGCGAAATAGCCCAGAACAAGCGCGTCAAAACCCTCGAGGATTTCAGGAGCGGAAAACTCCAAGTGCTGGTGGCAACCGATGTGGCCGGGCGCGGCATCCACATCAATGATGTCAGCCATGTGGTGAATTTTTCCCTGCCGGAAGAGCCGGAAGACTATGTTCACCGTATCGGTCGCACCGGGCGCGCGGGAAAAACCGGCGTGTCCATCAGCTTTGCCTGCGAAGACGATGCGTTTCTCCTCCCCGGCATTGCCGATCTGCTCGGCGAGCAGATCCAGTGTGAGCAACCGCCGGAAGACCTGCTAGCGGCGCCCCCGGAAGTGGAAGGCGGCGGTCCATCTCAGCGAAAGCGACCCGGACGCAGCAGTGGTCCTCGCGGTCGCGGCCCCGGCGGGCGCAGTGGCGGTCGGCGAAGGTGAGGGGAGCTGCAAGCCACAAGCTGCAAGTTAAAAGATAGGAAAAAGGGAAAAGAATGTCGTGGCTTGTGATAGTCCCGTAACGCGATCCATGACCGCCCCCGCTGCGTATTTCTGCACTACACTTGCGGAGGCACGAATCTTTTCCCTTTTCCCTTTTCCCTTTTCCCTTCACTTGAAGCTTGCAGCTTCAACTCATTCAACCAGAACAAAGTGCCACCGGTCACGGCGGCGGGCATGGCGAAGATGTTGATGACGGGAATAATGCTGCAACCCATGACCATGCCGCCGAAGCCGAGGGTGCTGTAG